>JBEELA010000132.1:0-3575 GCA_041168365.1 Planctomycetota bacterium | reverse complement strand
CAGCGTGCTTCCGCGACCCGTTGCAATCGCTGTGTTCATTCCAATCACGCGTCCATAAATATCCGTGAGTGGCCCGCCAGAATTTCCAGGATTGATCGCTGCATCGACTTGGATGAAATTTTCATAATCCACTTCTGAAAGTCCCGCGCTGCGGCCAATGCCAGAAACAATTCCAGCACTCATAGAGAACCGAAAATCAAATGGCGAACCGAATACGAAAACCATATCACCTTGCGTTGGAATATCGATCGAACGTTGCGCGGGCGTCAAATCATCGGCCTCAATTCGCAGGACTGCGATATCCGTTTTCAGATCAAGCCCGATCAACTGCGCTTGCACGATTTTCCCATTATGCAGCTGCACATCGATTCGCTCTGCGCTATCAACAACATGACCATTTGTCACGATGTGTCCATAGACATCATAAATCCACGCAGATCCGGTGCTGACTTGGCTGCCACCTGCGCGCCCTTTTTGCGAACCAGATGCGCTCAACGAAAGAACAGAAGGTTCAACAATCTTTGCGATATCGCGCGTCGCTTGATTGACTTCTTCCAGTGCATTGCTGCGAGTCAGCCTTGACCTTGCGGCAACGACTTCTGCATCAACCTTCGCTTGGCTCAAACTTCGGATCGCTTGCGGAGTTGCGACCAACACCACAACCGCTGCGATTGCCACGATTGTCGCGGGCAACAGCGTTTGGATTTTCATTGCTTGGGCTCGACTCGCGGAATCGCAGTGTTGCGATGCTTCAGCGTCTCGCCGAATGATGCGCGCTGCGCATCGTTCATTACATATGGATGCTCGCCAAGTTGTCCCGACTTCACTCGGTCCATCCAAATTTTTGCGGCCGCCATAATTTGTCCGCCAAGTTGAGCCGTCGGCAATGCGAATGCAGGTTGCCAAGTGCTCATGCCCAGTAAATCTTGCAGCACAACAACTTGACCATGGCACGAAGATCCTGCGCCACAACCGATCACTGGCACAGTTGATTCGCGCACAATTTGTTCTGCGACTTCTGAAGGCGCAGCTTCGATCAGCAACATCATCGCCCCTGCTTCGATCATCGCGCGCGCATCGTCAAGAAGCGCAATCGCACTCTCCGCGCTCTTGCCCGCGGCGTAATACCCACCGTGCATTTTCACATGCTGAGGTCGCGATCCAATATGAGCAACTACAGGAATTCCAGCACGACTCATCTTGGCGACCAATCCTGCGAATGAACGATCGACTTCGATCTTGACAAGATCGGCCAAACCTTCGGTCATGAAACGCCCTGCATTACGGATTGCTTCTGCGTCGTCTGCTTGATAACTCATGAATGGCATATCTGCCATCACCAAAGTTGCAGGCGCGCCGCGCTTCACTCCCGCAGTCAACGCAATGAGAAAATCAAGCGGAGTGTGCATCGTGTTTGGCAATCCAAGAATCATTTCACCTGCGGTGTCGCCCACAAGCAGGACATGCAATCCAGCAGTTTGCAACCACCGTGCGGTTGTGGCGTCATAACAGGTGAGGCAAGCAAACTTTTCGCCACTGCGAACCATCTTCAGCAAACTGCGCAAGGTGAATGGAACGCGCGTCGTAGCGGCGTCATTTTCACTGGCTGTTTCTCCTGCAACTTGCGCAGAAGTCTGAGTGCCGAGCGTCTTCTCTTTTTCGTTTGGTTGGGAGTTCATTTGATTATTCCAATGATAGGAAGTGATGCTTCGACAATCGTGAATAAAGAATATGTCAACAGTGCAATCCGAAACTAATCTTGCTTTCCCTCACTCATAAATCTGCCAAACGATCCGCGCATTGGATTGAAGACCACATTGTCTCGACCAAGCACGAAGACATCTGCGATTTCGACCGCCTCACGAAAAGATTCTTGCGCGCGTGTCATATCTTCGCAGGGAGTTGTGATGCGTCCCTGAACAAGATGTTCCTCGGTCACGATCGCATCGCCAGTGACCAGAATTGTCGACGATGGAATCGACAAGAGCAGTCCCGCAGTTCCCGCAGTCACTCCTGGAAGTGGAAAGAGATCCACTCCATCTGCAAGTCGATCGGGCGCATCCTTCACGCGCCGGCCAACTTCCAAAGATGTCTTGACGAAGTCGATCACGCCGCGCGTCTTGGGATCGCTTGATTGCATCTCGTCGACTTCTGCGAATCGCTCGACTTCTTCGCTGACTGCAGCAAGTGCTTCGCGATCTGCTGCTGCCATCCACCAAGTTGCATTTGGGAAAAGCGTGATGCCGCGATATTGACCTGGATTTTTACTCGTCAAGAAAACGTCCGTGATCTCCTCGCACTTCACTCCTGTTCGAGAATGCATTCGTGGCTGGAGAATCTGCGGAGGCAGCGACGGATCGACGATGATCTTGCGATTGCCAGATTCGATCAGCGTGGTTGTGGAGTGCGCCTCGCGGACTGCTCCCTTTTCATTCCAAAGAGGATGAGCGCCAAGAGTTCCGATAGAGATGACACGAAATTGCAACATGATTTTACCTTGTGGTTTTCTCGCAGCAGAATTCAGTCTGCCTGAGTCTCCAAAGCCAGGCGCGCAAGCGAATGATTTGGATCGCTCATTTTTTCTCCTATGGCTTGCGCAACATTTGCTGGCACAAATGGTTTCAATTTTTCTATTGATCCACCGAACGCCGCGATTTGGCGAATGAGACTGGACGAGAGAAATGCGAACGCCTCGCCAGTGACAACGAACACAGTTTCGATTCCTGCAACTTGTCGATTGGTGATTGCGAGCTGGCATTCCGAAGCAAGATCAGTCACATTGCGAATGCCACGAATGATTCCAGAAGCATTACGCGACCGCGCGAAGTCCACGGTCAAGCCGGTATAGGTTGCGATGGTGACGCGCGCGGCGTCAGGCTCGCGCCGCATGATCTCTTCGATGAGTGGTTCGAGCAACGCAACGCGTTCTTCGACTGGGAAAAAATCCGGCTTGTCTGGATTGCGACCAACGGCGATGATGACTTCGTCGAAAAGTCGCCGAGCGCGGCTGAGCACATCCAAATGCCCTAAGGTCACGGGATCGAACGAGCCGGGATAGATCGCTAAATGATGCTTTGGAGAGCCGCCAGCCATAATTGCCAAGTGTAGGGTGTCTATAAAGATGGGCAAAGTGCGCCCGAAAATAAATTTATGGAAATTCTTGGCAACTTCATTTGCTTTAGAAATCAGGAATTCCATATTTCATTTGCAGTCGGTGAAGTGAACGACTGAGGAGGTAGAAAACGGATCGCGAATGTTTCGTGAACCGTACGAACAACCCTGGATCGGCCCCGCATCGGATCTGCCTCCCCGAGCGGGGCCTTTTTATTTTTGCTTTGATTCTTTTTTTGGATTTTTTCGTCGGATTTGCATCAATCTTTGCGCGCAAGCCTGATCCGCTAGATTCCTGTGTACTGAGGATGAAACGTTTTCAAAATAAATCATCATCGCAGGCATCATTGCAACACGCGGCTGCGACCCTTGCACAGAAGTGTGGCGCGTTGAAATTCGGTGCACCAGTGGCGTTCACATATAACCCGCTCGAATATGCATGGTCCGCGCACTGTGCATTTCTT
>JBEELA010000131.1:0-2882 GCA_041168365.1 Planctomycetota bacterium | reverse complement strand
CTCGATGGGAATTGCGACGGCGCTCATTCTCAACCGCGGTCAACTCTCGCGTTGGTATCTCGGTCGCAACACGACACCAGAACCACTCTTCCCATCAAACTCTTGGCGACAAGAAGCGATTGGGCAGTGGATCGATGCTTTTCTCGATGGTCGAGAGACTCTGAACCTTGGCTGGAAAGATGGAGGCCCCGTCGTTCCATGAATCACTGGATTCCAAAGCCCCCTTCCCCTTCGACGCTTGGCGACCACGCAGTCCCACTTGATGGAAATCATTTGCAAGGAAAGCGAATTGCGTTGCTTGTGACTGGCGGAATTGCTGCGATGAAAGCGCCAACACTTGCACGAAGTCTGCGTCGACAAGGAGCGGAAGTCACGGCGTTTGTTTCAGATGAAGGGCTTCGATATGTCACCGAAGACACCTTGGCATGGAGCACGAATCGACCAGTGATCTCGAAACTCGGCCCTCGCGCTGAACACCTTTCTGGCGAAGAATTATTTCACGCGTATCTCGTCGCGCCTGCGACATACAACACAATCAACAAGATGGCGTGCGGCATTGCTGATGGCGCGATCACTGCGACATTGGCATCTGCTCTTGGTCGAATGGAGCGTGGCGCATGCGCGGTGCTCGTCTGCCCAACGATGCATGGCTCGATGCATACGCGCATTCTGACGGAAAGCCTAGAAAAACTGCAGCAACTTGGAGTGACTGTGATTGCACCTCGTGACGATTATGGCAAGCATAATCTTCCAGATGATGAGCCGATCGTTGCTGCGCTCTCGCGTGCGATCAGTACGTCACCACTGCGCGGCAAAAAAATCTTGGTGACTGGCGGACCGGTTCCTTCGCATCTCGATGCTGTTCGCCGACTGGGCAGTCGATTCACCGGTGCGCTTGGAGTTGCGATTGCGAAGGACTTGGCAATGTGTGGCGCAGATGTCGAATTGATTCTTGGAGCAGGAAGCGTCGCTGCGCCTCCGTGGCTCAACGCGAGAATTGCGGAAAGCGTCGACCACTATCGGCAACTTGTTCTCGACACACTTCAAGCAACCCCACACCAAGGTGCGGTATTGAGCGCTGCGGTTTCTGATTTCGAACCAACTGAGATTCGCCAAGGCAAAGTCAAGACCGCTGATGGTGATTGGAAGTTGCACCTTCGGCCAACAGCAAAAGTGATTGATGCTGTGCACAAAAAATTTCCAGCGCTGCATATGGTTGGCTTTAAGTACGAAGAAACTTCCTCGCATGAAGCGCTGATGGAAACTGCTCGTTTGCGCGCAGCAGAACACGGAGCATGCGTTGCAAATCGCGGCGAAGAAAATCCAAAGGGAACAGCGCAAGTTGCTTGGTTGGTTGTTCCAGGCCGAGAGCCTGCGCGAATGGAAGGAAAGCCAGCGATTGCTGCTGCGATTCGCGCTCATCTAGAGCATCGTGCGGGACTTCATCCGATGGCGCACAACTAGATTTTGCTTGCATGAGGTGCAGCGAACTGATGTGCCTCCAACTTCGCTGCGTCCTTCGCTGCTCCTAGAATGCAATTATGGCAAAGCGAATTTGGGTCACTGCGGACACGCACTTTGGACATACTGAAGCAATCGGGCTATTTGCGCGCCCCGTCGCAATCAACGACGTGAGATCGATGGACGAACTGTTGATTGACCGCATCAATTCGCGAGTCAATCGCCGCGATCATCTTCTGCATTTGGGCGACTTCACTGGACCGCGAATCTGGAAAGGTGCCGAAGGCGAAGTCAGTATGCAATATGTGAAAGGTCTGCGCGAGCGAATTTTCTGCGAGAAGATCGAGGTCGTGCGTGGCAATCATGATCCTTCGCGCAAACGACTGAAGAAAATTTTTAATAATGCGCACGAAATTCTTTCTTTCAAAGGGTGGGCAGGTGGCCAAGAGCGCGTCGTCTGTTGCCACTATCCCATGCGGACATGGCAGGGAATTTTCGACGGAGCGATGCATCTCTATGGGCACACGCACGGAGCATTCGAATCGTTTGGACGCAGCACCGATGTCGGCGTCGATTGTTGGGAGTATGGTCCAGTGCTCCTTGACGATGTATTGGCTCGAATCGCTGAACAGCCTGCACCCAAACGCGCAGAGATTCCGCCACGTCGACAAGCGATGCAAAGTCCCAAAATCGCCAGCATTATTCACTGACCAGATTCCATATACTGAAACCCGATGACACAAAATTTCACGAACTCACTGCTGAAAAAATCCGCACTCTGCACTGCGATCCTTGGATGCACCTTTGGATGCGGCACCGAGAGATCCGTGAATGTGAGCGATGGTTCAACTTCATTATCCCACGCTTCAAACAACATAAATGAAGAAAACGCATGGTCGATGGATGGATCAGCTCTCGAAGAACGATGGGACGAGGATCCGACGATCATGCAGCCGAACTATCCATACAACGGTTTTCAGCCTGGTTTCAGCGAATAAGCCTGCCAGCATATTTTGTTGCACAAATCGATCGTCGATTGAATCGCTCCCTTGAACAAAATGGATTCAGGTTTTTTGGGGGAACATTTTTTTAGTAGCGGCGGAATAGGGCGCTAGCCTCTTTTGTTTCAAAAAAATTTCTACAGCCAGTGGATGAGACAGCCCCGCAGCCTTCACAGCCACCAAACCATGGCGGACGCCAAGGTTTGGAAAAGTTAAAAGGAAAACTCATCCGCGGCGAAGGCCGCGGACTCGTCCCAGAGAAGATGGAAAATAGAAGATGATTCCGCTGCGCGAAATCATCAAGAGAAAATGAAATTACGGAGTCCTCACGACACGGAAACCGATGAGGTCGTAGATGATGTCGGGCGCGTAGTAGTTGCGCTGCGACGCGCGGCAGTAGTAGGATTCGAGGTGCCAGTT
>JBEELA010000130.1:0-3109 GCA_041168365.1 Planctomycetota bacterium | reverse complement strand
GATGTGACTGGAATCAAACAGACTAATTCGATGATTGGATTTCTTGGGCAGCAACAAATTGGCGATTGGCTCGGCGTCTTTGCAGAATATGGATTGGGAGAGAGCACCGGCGTTGTCGCGCAGCAAGAGTTGAGCGTCGGAGTTTCGATTGTTCGTCCATTCGGTCGTCCCGATGATGACTTTGGAATCGCCTTCGCATGGACGAAGCCGAATAATAATTACGGCAATGAAATCCCAGGTAGTGATCCGCAAAGCGCTTCCGTTCTTGAGACTTTTTATCGATTGCAACTCACCAACAGCTTGCAGCTTTCTCCCGACTTACAGGTGTCATTCGATCCAGCGAGCGGCGATGGCAGTCCTGTGGTGGCGCTGGGTCTGCGGCTAAAGATGCAATTCTAAAATGCACTGCGTTGTCAAGTCTTTTATATAAGATCAAGTATGAGCAAAAACGCATATGTCATGTTGATCGCAATCATGACTGCATGCGGCGGATTGCTATTTGGTTATGACGTTGGCGTGATTAGTGGAGCGCTCTTGTTTCTTGGAAAAAACTTTTCGCTGACTGACCAAGGTCAAGAAGTTGTTACAAGCGCGGTGTTGGTTGGAAGCTTTCTTGGCGCGCTCGGTGCAGGTTGGTATACGCGCAGATTTGGAGGGCGTTCTGCAAATATGTTGGCTGGCGCCATCTTTGTCGTTGGTGCATTTGCAAGTGCAGCCTCGGATAGCGCAGAAACGCTCACGATGTCTCGGCTTCTCGTTGGAATTGGCATTGGCATCACCGCAGTTGCTGCGCCGTTATATGTCGCAGAAATCGCACCGCCTGATCGTAGAGGAATGATGATCACGCTCTATCAACTTTTCATCACCATTGGAATCATGGTCAGCTATATCGTTGATCTCGCTGCCGCTCCACATTGGCGCGTGATGTTTGGTCTTGGCGCGGTGCCAGGCGTTGTGCTAGCAGTGGGAATGAGTTTTATGCCTTCAAGTCCACGTTGGCTCGCATCGCGAGGGCGTATGGACGAAGCGAAAAAAGTTCTTGATCGCACACTCGAACCTGCACTTGCCGAAATAGCCTTGCGCGAAATTCAGGCCGATCTTGATTCCCAAAAAAGTCAATCCCATTGGTGGCTTGCATTTCGATCGCGCGCCGCGCGACGGGCCTTGGTCATCACCACAACTTTGGCGGTGTTCCAACAACTCATCGGTATCAACGCAATCATTTATTATGCTCCGCGCATTTTTCAAAAGGCTGGATTTGTAGATGAAACGGCCGCACTTTGGGCCACTTTGGTTGTTGGCCTTGTCAATGTTGTCGCCACATTCATCACGATTGGAATGGTGGATAAAACAGGACGGCGCAAGTTGCTCATTTGGGGTTTGGCAGGCATGGTCACTTCTCTGGGCATTTTGGGAATCGCATTTAAGCAGTTTGATAATTCAGATAACCAGAAAAGCTCACAGCAAGCATCGGCTGAAACAACTACAACGAGCACAGTCGCAAGCCCGCCCGCAGATGTGAATTCGCCAAAAGATCTTCCAAGCACTCCCGAAGGATCAGAAAGTTTGGCGTGGTTGACGCTTGTTTGCGTGATTGTCTATATCGCATGCTTCGCATTCAGTATGGGACCGTTAGTGTGGGTGTTGATTGGAGAAATGTTTCCTCTTCAAGCGCGTTGCACTGGCAACGCAATAGCATGTGGAGGAAATTATTTTGCCAACTTTATTGTTGGCGCTACATTTCTTTCTATGCTCACTGCGTTTGGCGCTAGCAATACTTTTCTCCTCTTTGCCAGCATGGCCATGTTCGCGCTGCTTTTCGTGTTGTTTTTCCTGCCGGAAACAGCGGGGCGAACCTTGGAAGAAATCGAGCGTGACTTGGGCGAAGCGATACCGTCTGGTCAGCACCAAGTTCGGTAATCAAATTCCTTTGTTGCTGCGGTGGAGTCGCGAGTGTTTGAACGCCACAATGCGAAAGCGCGATTCAATTTTATTGAAGGATGCTGATAAACTCAAAGCGAATGAATGTTACAACTCAAAGAACTGACAACACGCTTTCGGTTGCGGTGATTGGAAAACTCGACACGACGACCTCGGCCGCGTTCGATAGCGAAATGCAGTTGGATGGGATCAATCGTCTCGTACTTGATTTCAGTGAGTGTCACTATATTTCCAGTCTCGGCCTGAGATCGATCCTGGTCGCACACAAGCAGATGAGTGCCGCCAAAGGAACGATGACGTTGATCAATGTCTCGCCAGAGGTCTATGGCATCTTTGATGTGACCGGTCTCTCCAAAATTATTTCCATCAAACGAAAGATGCGCGAGATTTCTATCGAAGGATTGAAGTTCATGTCGGCGGGTGTTTGCGGAGAGTGCTTTCGGCTTGATCAAGACACGGTCGTCAAACTCTATCTCGAAGGGGTGGATGCTTCGATCGCAGAGCAAGAAAAGCAGTTTGCCCAAGCGGCGTTTTTGATGGGTATACCTACGGCGATTTCTTACGATGTCGTTTCGTGCGGAAAGAGAACGGGAATCGTTTTTGAGATGCTCGATGCCGAACTCTTCAGCACGGTCATCAAGAGGGATTTAGGCAATCTTGATCAGCACGCGAAGATGTTGTCAGATGTTGCAAAGACACTTCATTCCGCCAAGGGAGATCCGGCAATTCTGCCGAATTTGAAAGCTCAGTTTCGCGGATACATCAAACAGATGCATGGATTGTTGACTGCCGAAGACATTGCGCTTCTGATGAGAAATTTGGAATTGATGCCAGACTCGGATACCTGTGTTCATTTCGACCTGCACTCGAGCAACATCATGATCCAGAATGGCGATCCGATCATCATCGATATGGGAGATTTCTCTATCGGTAGTTATTTGTTCGATGTCGGGCTCATATACACCCTGTATGGCGCAGAGGAACTCGGACTCAGCATGATGGCAACGAAAATTCCAAACGACAAGGGGTTGGAGATTTGGAAAAGTTTTGAGAAGCATTATTTTGCAGACAAGTCTGAAGAAGAGCGCGCATATTTTCACGACAACAGATATTTCTTCGCATCTCTGCGAATCATTTTTGTGATCACGTTTCTGCCGAAACTGCGAGA
>JBEELA010000129.1:0-5208 GCA_041168365.1 Planctomycetota bacterium | reverse complement strand
CTCGACCAATCCAAGCTTTTGCCTCCGCTTTGGCGTGATCTGCCTCGCTTGCGATAGCTTCCGCAATTTCGGTTCGCGCCATCAACGCGGCGTATGCCGTGCGAGATTCAGCAACCGTCGCACGAGTTTGCGCAAGTTGATCTGCATGCTCAGTCACAGTCGTCTTGAGGGTTGCGATTGTCTTTTCAAGCGCACGGCGCAGATCTTCGCCAGCGAGAATCGCATCTTGCGAGTGTCCGAGGGATGCCACAAGTTCTTCGCGGTCTGCGATTGCTTCTTCAACATGCTGCAGGGCGACGTCGCGTTCGCGCACAGCTTCTTTCAATGCGAGTCCTACGGATGGATCGAGTCGCACGCGTACTTGCTCGGACAAGTCGCGGATTTTCCCAAGCAATTGCGTGCTCTTGGATTCGTGCGCTTCGTCTGCTTCGCGCGCGGCCTGATTTCGCGAGGCGTTCTCTTGTCGAAGTTGATCGATTGTTTTTTGCAGTACGACTCCCTGTGCAGCTTGCGCAGTCAGCTCGTCGAATCTTGCAAGAATGTCGCCGTTTTCGCTCTGCAGTCGATCGATCTCGTCGCACGCTTTCGCATGCACAGTGGAAAGTTTTTCGATCTTACTGAGAGCCTGCTCACTTGCCTGAGAAAATCGTTCGGCATCACCGCGTGCTGCTTCGACAGCTGCAGTCAATCGATCAACTTCATTTTGTGATCGGTTGTTCTCGCCGATTATCGCGGCGCTCTCGCTTTGCAGCCGTCTAGCTTCACCGCGTGCTGCTTCGACAGCTGCTGTCAATCGATCAACTTCACTTTGTGATCGGTTGCTCTGGTCGATCATCGCAGCGCTCTCGCTTTGCAGCCGTCTAATTTCGCTGCGTGCGCGTTCAATTTCCACATTCGCGCGTTCGCTTTCACGGCGCGCATCATCGCTTCGCTGCAAAAATTCATCGCGTTCGTTCAAGAGTTGATCGCACGCACTTTGCAATTGTTCGGCACGATGATTCGCTTGTTCGAGCTGCAGATCAGGAACCACTTCAACAATTTGCTTGATTGGCGCGACGGCCACAGCTGGCTCTGCCTCCACCACAATCTCTGGTCGCGTGCGAATCGGAAGTCCCGACAATGTCGCAGCAGATCGCCATCGATCATCGCCCGTCTTGCAAATCATGTCATCCGCATACAGATCATTTGCCAGAGCCATCTGGCGAATATCATTTGGAGTCATTCCATGAATCATCGAGCCATCGGCGCGACGCAAGTCGTATGCATTGGATTGAGCGGTAGTAGGTTTTGCGATCATCAGGGCAACCTTCCTTGGGAGGCGCGCTCAGCATTTCTCCAGCAATCCGCGAGTGCAAGAAATCCGTTTCAAGCCACTCGCACCAAGTCGCGCCGACGCCAATTTATGACGGCTATTACACACGATCGGCGACAAATAACAAGTGCAAAACGGCAAAAAAGCCCCCAAATCTCCCTTGCGCAAACTCACTCGTCCGAGACTGGCTCCACGGTCAACTCTCCGTCTCTCTCGCCGCTCATCCCGCCGGTCATCCCGTCGGCATCTTCTCCGCCAGCCTCCATCGCTTTCATGCGCGCCCAATCGTCGCCTGTGATCAACACTTCGCGAGCGACCGAACCCTTGTGGTCGGAGAGAATTCCAGCCATCGACATCTGGTCGACCAATCGCGATGCTCGGCCATATCCAATCGCAAGTCGGCGCTGCAAAAGACTGACCGATCCACGACCAGTTTCGATGAGGATGTCAACCGCTCGATCGAACATTGGATCGCGTTCATTGGGATCAACTTCGCCACCTTCGCCAGGATTTCCTTGACCAGAACCTTGACCAGAATTATGAGCGGAACTCTTTACAGCAAGCAGACTTCGCTCGAAGCTTGGAGCCGCAACATCCTTCAAGAAGTTGACCACTTTGCGGGTTTCGTTGTCGGTGACAAGCGTGCCTTGGCATCGTCGAAGTTCGCCACTGCCCGATGGAGTCACCACCATCATGTCGCCTTGGCCCAAGAGCAATTCTGCGCCCTTTTGGTCGAGCACAATTCGACTGTCCATACCACTTGCGACTTTGAATCCGATTCGGCAGGGCATATTCGCCTTAATCAGTCCTGTCACAACATTCGCCTGAGGTCGCTGTGTGGCAAGCACCAAGTGGATGCCGACCGCGCGCGCCTTTTGAGCGATGCGGACAATGTGCGTTTCGACTTCTTTGTTGGTCAACATAAGGTCCGCCAACTCGTCGATCACAAAGACCATATATGGCAATTTCTTCGGGATTCGTGCCTTTGCAGCGTCGTCAACGGGGTTCAACTTGGCGAAAATTGCCTCTTCTCCAAGCGCGTTGTAACCCAAAATGTCCCGAACTCCGGTCGATCTGAAGAGTTCGTATCGCTCTTCCATCTTGCCGACGGTCCATTCCAAAATTCCCGCTGCGTGATTCATATCCGTAACGACTGGAGCCATCAAGTGGGGGATGTCTGCAAATTGACTCATCTCGACCATCTTCGGATCGACCAAGACCAACTTCAATTCATCTGGTCGCTTGGTATAGATCCAACTCATGATGATGCTGTTCATGCAGACGGACTTTCCAGATCCAGTTGTTCCCGCAATCAACACGTGAGGCATGCGGGTCAAGTCCAGAACCAATGGCTCGCCGGAACTGTCTTTGCCCAAGAACATTGGCAGGCGCATTCCTTCGGCGTGTCCGCTGGACATCAATTCTCGCAGGCGAACTTTTTCCTTCTGACGATTTGGCACTTCGATTCCAACGGCGGTCTTGCCGGTCATATTTGGAATGATGCGAATGTTTGGAGCGCTGAGCGCGCGCGCGATGTCCTTGGCAATCGTTTCCAAACGAGCGACGCGAGTTCCCGGCGCGAGCTCTACAGAATAGAGCGTGACGACTGGACCACTTTCAATTCCAACAACTTCACCATCGAGTTGATATGTCCGCAGAGTTTCGGTCAGCACTCCAGCTTGCTCGCGCACGAAACCTTCCATACGCGCAGAGAAATTTTCCTCGGGCTCTTCCAGAAGGTCAAGCGTTGGAAACTTGTATCCGGTGTAATCCACTTCGCGCGGAATGTCTTCGTCGCGTGCAAGCACTTTGGTAATGCCCGCCATTCGCACAGGCATGCGCGCAATTCGCTCTCGAAGATCTTGCGCACTCAGCGCAGGGCGCGCTGCTTCGACTTCTTCTTGCGATGCGCCTTCCTCTGCGATTTCCGCTGAAATATCAGTGGATTCTGACTCTTTTGCTGCTTTCGATTTTACTTCTTTCGTCTTCGCAGCGGGCGAATATGCCTCGCTCACTTCTTCGTCCTCATCTGATTCGATGACAACACCAAGGCTGGCCGCCGTCGCCGCCTGACGCGATTCTCGCACCAGACGACGACGACGATCCAGCGCACTCTCCACAATTTCCTTTTCCGCAACGTCCGCCCCATCATTCAACTCGTCGCCATCAACACCAATCATTGCTGGTTGGAGACGAGTTCCCTTTCGACCGCCAAAGACACGGCCGAGCATTCCCTTATAGTCAACATTCCAAACTGGATCGAGTGCCTGCACAGCTTTCACAAGCGCACCCGGGAGAGCCATAACAATTTCATCAACTGCCACGATGAATCCAATCAGACAACCTGAAAGAACAATGATGTTCGATCCGATGGGACCGAAGCGTCCCCAAATCTGATTTGCCATCCATCCTGGAACCAATCCCGCTTCCGCTCCGGCTAAAGATCCGAAGTGCGGAAACCAAAGAGCGTGCAGGGCCGAGACCGAGAGCATCGCGATGCACGCGCCAATCGATCGAACAATCGGATGTGGTATCGCTCTTCCAGTCGCGATCACGCCAAGTGCGTATCCACCGCAAAGCACTGGCACCCATATTCCAAATCCAAGTGCTTCATAGAGTCCATACGCCAGCACTGCGCCAACTCGTCCCCCCCAATTGTTCGGCGGGTATTGCTGCACAGCAACCGTGTGGCTCGGCCAGTCGAAGCTGGAAAAACTCAAGAGGCATGCCGTGGCATAAAGCCACAATGCGGCACCTGCCAACCAGAGGATTTTCCTCGTCATTGATGCGGGAGGGAGAATTCCCGAGCTGTTGCTCGGGCGTGCGATAGCCATGGGCGACTTCTTTGCCATTCTTGATTATCGGCAGGACAAGCCGCCCTGAATCAATTAGCCTTGGGATTCATGCACTTTCGACTTGTAGACCAGATTCTTGAATGCGGCCCAGATAGAGCCGTCACAGTGAAAAATGTGACTTTGGCCGAGGAATATCTGCAGGATCACTTTCCGGGGTTCCATGTCTTGCCAGGGGTCTTCATGCTGGAGGCTCTGGTGCAATCCGCCCGCTTGGTCTTGGAAGCGCGCGACCGAGCCAAGGGTGATGGGGCTCCACGGCGAATGGTGCTTGGAGGAGTTCGCGCTCTTCGGTATGGCAACTTCGTGCGACCCGGCGAAGGGTTGCGCAGCGAAGTGATCGTTGACAAGGAAACAGACGATGGAAGCGTTGTCTTCCGCGGCAGTGCGACGGTATTGCGACATTCACAGATTGCGACTGCCGCATCTGCGGGGTCTGCGATATCGTCGTCGGATACGGCAGTAAGTGGACGCTTTACAATGCGTCTTGTACGGACGCTTCAATTCTGACAGGAGGTTCAATTTGTCAATGAGTCACGATGAGATTTTCAAAAAAGTTCAGGGAGTTTTGGTTGATGCACTTGGTGTGGATGATGACGAAGTCACTCCAAATGCACGCTTGACGACCGACTTGCACGCCGAGTCGATCGACTTTCTGGATATTGTTTTCCGCATCGAGAAGGCGTTTGGTTTCAAGATTGGTCAGGGAGAACTTTTCCCAGACAACATCAATGATCCAAAATATGTCACCGATGGTGTTGTGAACGCAGCTGGCCTTGCGCTCTTGAAAGAGAAAATGCCGCATGTCGATTTCACTGCATTTTCCGCTGATCCCAAGCTGGAAAAGGTCTCCGAGGTTTTCACGGTCGACAGCCTCGTCAAGTTTGTTGAGAGCAAATTGAAAGCAGGAGCGCCCGCCTGACGCGCGGCGTAACGCATGCGCTGGCTTTGGATTGACGCCATTTTATTGCACGAGCCCAATGCAAGGCTTGTTGCGATCAAGAATGTTTCACTTGCGGAAGATCACTTGCACCAACATTTCCC
>JBEELA010000128.1:0-2852 GCA_041168365.1 Planctomycetota bacterium | reverse complement strand
GACTGATTTGCCCCCGAACTCAAACATGCTGCGCGCTTAAATCCAGCGCGCCCGCCGGCGCGCGCCAGGACAACTGCGCAGACTTGCTCGGCTTGCAAACTCGCCGGGGTTCAAATCACTCCGCTGCCTACGTTGGCGAATCAAATTCTCGCTCGAACGTTTTTCAGATCCGTCGCGCTACAGCTTGCGTGCCAAGCCGTTGGAAAGTTCTCTCGGGCGAGTTCCGCAGGCGGCCGACTGAATTTGCGCTCGAGCATCAAACAACTGGATCGTGTCGGTCGCCGAGGACTGTCTGAGCCCCGAGAGGACTTTTCACGGCTGCTCACTTATGCAATCCGTGGCTCGATGACTTACTTCACCGCTTCAACGGCTTTCAACCACACAGCGCGCATCTGCAAGCCTTTCGCTTGACTGCGAATATCCCATACCAGTGGACCGAAATATCGGTTGAGCATCGCCAAATCAATTTTCTCAAGAGCTGGTTTCATCGCCTCATTCACAAATGGCGTGGGAACCAATACATCCATGGAATCACCCTCTTCATCAGCGTCAGCGTCATCCGCGTCATTTTCGAATCGCTCATCAAGCGCCAAGACTGCCTTGCGATTTTGATCGAGAAGTATTGGTACATCGGCATATCCCCAGCCGACAATTTCACCAGGCGCGAGTGATGCGAGACACTTGCGATACAAAGGGTTTTCTCCCAGATATTTCACAGCAGGGTCGCTCGCAGATCGAAGCGCTTGTTCGACAGCTGCATCTGCACCCATCACCAATGCACCACCACCAAGTCCAATTTCCGATCCAAGCCCTTCACCACCATAAACAATTTGACCTTGAAAATCTCTTGGCATCATCCCCATCGATGGCAACATCGTCGCCAATAAAGCATTCGTTGTCTTCTCATCAGTGCAACGAATTGCCGTAAAACTCTGGATGCCTTCAACTCCTTCAGGAGCCTTGCGTCCAATCGTGAAGACCTCTGGACCAATACTTGTGAAGGCTTTGGTCATTCCAGGTCCATACTGTTGAAGCATCGGTGCGATTGCGTCGGCTTCATTCTCTGGCAGTGATGCAACGACATCTTCAATCATTGCCATAATTCCGCCGAATCGGACATTCATTCGCTGATAGATCACGGCATCATCACCCAAGAGTGTGGGCGGTGGCATAATTGGCGATGCATCAGAGAGAAGGTCCATGAAACCAATCTTGGCTCCGGGGATGTATGCAGAGACTGCAATATCCAAGATTGCCTGATCATTCTTGCCACTCGTCGTAATCGCCCAACCTCGAATATCACCAAACATTTCCTTGATCACAACTTGTGCAGAAGCCATCGGCCCAGCGAAAACTGGCGTGAGAAGTGCCTGAATCGGCGCAGTCAAGAAAACAATCGAGACATCTTGATCGCCAATCAGCGTTGACATGCCGCGCCAATCCTCTGTATCGGCGACGCATGGGATTGGCTTACCACTCGCAGATGCGATTGCATCTTCAAGTGTGGCCACACTGCTTGCAGCGAAAAACTGCGTACCAACGCGAACATAAAACATCGCTTCTGGCAAAGCAGTTATTTGACCGAGTGCGTCCATCCCGCGCGGACGGCGGCTACTTGGCGGTTGAGGATCTTGAGGATCTGCGCCTTCATCATCGTTTGGAAGCACAATGCGCATGGCTTTGGTCCCACCAGCAATTTCAACCTGCTCGAATGATTTGCCAGATTCCTTTTCCATTTTTCGAATGACTGCGTCAAAGATCTTGCCGGCAATATCAGCACGTGGGCCATAGTCAGCCCAGACCAACAACCCGAGTTCGAGAGCATCAAGTTCTTCATTGCGCTCAACGAAAATTGCGGCGCCAGTTGGTCCTGGCCAAGGGACTTCCTCTGCATCAACTCCAAGTTCCTGAAGTGATTCTGAACGCTTGAGTGCAGTCTCTTTGTTTGCCTCAGCTATAAGTGATGCAATTTCAGGAGCCCGCATGATCTGACCAATCGGGGATTCCGCATAGCGCATCATTGATGCGTTGGCATCTTTGGCAGAAATGATTAACGCACTGCCCTTCGGTGCCATGGATTCAAACTTGACTCCTTGCGCAACACAGAAACACACTGGAGCGCAGAGAATTGCGAATGCGAAAAATGATTGTTGAATTGAACTTTGTTTCATAATGAAGACTCCGTCAGTTTTTACAGAACAAGAATCAACCGCCGCTGGCGTCCTTCACCTGTGGAGGTGCTTCGAAATCCTTGCGTGGAGGAGGCTTCAAATAGTTGTTTCCAGAATTCGGGTTGTTTCGATCGAAAGCAAATGCCTCGCGATTGCGAACAAAATCCTTTACATATCGAGCGGGAATTGCGAATCCCAAAGATTCACCTCCGCGGATTCCCATATTTGTGATTCCGACAACTTCACCGCGAGTATTGAACAGCGGACCGCCAGAATTGCCAGGATTGATAGCCGTATCTGTCTGGATATATGTCAGCCCGTCAAAGTTGCGCGATGTCGTGGAGACAACGCCTTGGGTCATAGATCGTTCAAGTCCAAGAGGATTGCCGATTGCGAACACTGGCTGCCCAATTTCCAATCCATCTTGCAAGATGACTGGAGCGAAGCTGAAAGCCTTTCCTTCTGGGTGCTTAATCTTGATCAACGCAAGATCGATCTGATTGTTGACCGCGATCAGTTCCACATCTTCGATCTCCATTCGCTTAAGAGTTCCATCAGTCTGCGGCAACCAAATAGTTGTACGCAAATTTGTTTCGCCCTGCACAACGTGTGCATTCGTTATTGCATATCCCTCTGGACTGATGATGACTCCCGAACCGAGACCTGCGGGAGTCGAAACTT
>JBEELA010000127.1:0-5778 GCA_041168365.1 Planctomycetota bacterium | reverse complement strand
TGGTGTGCCAGCCATGGACACCGCGGTGGCGAACCAATTACTGAAGATCAGCAAGGCAACTCGGCTGATGGGTTGCGAAACCGTGATCTCCGGCCTGTCGCCCGCTATCGCGCGCACCATGGTCGAACTGGGCGTGGAAGTGGGCGAGGTGCGCACCACCGCCACGCTGCAACAGGCTTTTGCAATTGCCTTGGGTAAAAGGAATAAACAGGTAGCCGGCGTGGCGCAAATATGACTCACGGCCGGAGGCAGCGCTTGGATCGCTGACCGGATTACTGCCAATATCCAAAGGACACTTTCCCGAGAGTCCCGGTTGGCGAACAATTACAGGATCCCTGTGGACGTCCATTCTTGTGTGTTTAATCGCAGGATTATTTCACCCCATTATCTTTGCGCCAATTCTGCTTCTTCAAATCATCTTTAAGTCAGTGTGGCTAGTTGTCTATGTCCTGCCGCGCTTGAGAAATGCTGACTCTAGAAAAAAAATTCACTGGGGTATTGTGATTCCATTCCTGCTCATCGCGATTATTTATCCGCTTGTTATTCCTTGGAGCGTTTTGTTTGCGTGAGGGCAATACGACTCTGTAGTTGCACCAAGCCTCATCACAAAATCAGCTTTGCGTCGACGCAATGAAAGAAGCAGTATTCCATTTTGATTGCCTCGGCGTACAGATTGCCAGTGCGCAACAGTGTCGATAGGTATTTACATTTCAACACCGCGTAATTGCGATAATGTTAGGATCACTTCTTCATAGAGGACTTGTCGGGAACTCACCCGCGACATCTGAAAAGCAAATGCCTATTCATTCTTGGGGGCATGATTTGAAATCAACATTGCCTCATAGGTAGTAAGGAATTGTTTCAATGGTTAGAAATCGCGTCGTTCGTCGCTTATGTATGACCGTGTTGCTATTTCATTCTTTTTCAGCATGCGTAGAACAAAAGACAACTTTGAGCCAAGTCGAACTTGGCAAACGCGTTGAATTTGTCTTGCGCAATGCCACATGTATCAAGATTGTCGCGACGATTCACCAGGTTGCGTTAGAGAAAGACATTGAACTGATATCGGGTATAGAACCAATAACGCACCTTTCGTTCATGGCAAAAAATAAGTTTAAATCTGAAATAGTGCAGCATGGCAAACTCGTGGCGGCATATTCGCTTGTTGATGGTCGTATGCAGGAATACTGTCCGCTCTTGCAAAATCAACCGATATTCGAATATGACCCGATGTATATAAACGGGACCGGCAATGTCAAGTATTGGTACCCAACGCATTGCTTGGTGGTATGGGCGCATTTAAATTGGGTGGGTGTATCACCGAACGCAAAACTCAATATATATGGCGATCCTCCCAGTATAAATGCCGATCCTCCGCGCGCATTTCGTTTTATAATAGAGGACGGCGTGAGAAAGGCTGACGCGGTGGAACGCGGCCATGATTGCTATGTGTATCGAATCGAATCAGAAGTAACTGATAGTGGGATCGCTGATGTCTTGTACATCGACAAGCAAACAAGTCTTGTTGTACGTTTTGATACGTTTCAACCCGGTGTTCAGCGCATACGCACTTATGACATTACGTTGCTGCCCGAGATACCAAAAGACTTTGAGTGGCGAATAAAGCCATCTAGGGATATTGCACCGCAGAGTGAGCCGGCTGGTGTTCAATGGGAGATACAAGTTGGGAAGTGAATTCCTATCAACGGGCGCGACTGGCTACACAATTTCACAAGCGGATCCATAAAATCTAGTTTGCGCAATTTCGCCAATGACGCCGCCGCGGGCGCCTTATAAACCCTGGAATACTTGGTCCAGTGTTGATGTTCGGCGCCGAGCCGTATTCCGCTACGCTTGCGGTTATGCATCGATTTCCCATCAAACGTAATCGTGTTGCTTCCTTCGTTCTAATTTTTGCGACAGCCCTTTGTTTCGCCGCGCCCGCGCGCGCGCAGGGAACTTCTGGACAGGTGCCCGACCCCATGTCCGCGGTCGAGCTCTCGCAGCTCCTGAACCTCTATGTCCACCCGACCAAGGAACAGGGCGTCGCCATCGAGGGCCTGCACGACGGCTACCGCGAGCGCTTCCGCCTTCTGCGCGAGAACGAGATCGAACATTTCTTGACGAAGACGAAAGCGATGCAGGGTGGCATGCCCAAGAAAGAGCAGATCGAGGAGTTCACCAAGAGCTACGAACGCGTGAACAAGCAAATCGCCGAGGTCGACGACAGTTTCTTTGACGGCGTCGTCACGCTCATGGGCGAGGAGCGGCGCATCTCCGTGCAGCGCGCCCGCGACGCCCGCAGTCGCACTCGTTCCAACGGCGGAATGTTGCGAGGTCTGATGTCGCAGTATCCCTCGGTGGATCTCTCCGCCATCGCGCTGGAGATGGGTCTGACGTCCGAGGAACTCGCGACGATCGATCCGATGCTGGCCATCTACGAGCAAAATCTGACCGCTTCGATTAAGGACCTAGGCGTGGCAAGCATGCGCATGATTCGGGACGTGTACGACGAGCTGGAGAAGGCGGGCGTCGGCGAACACTCGCAAGAGGACATGATGAAGGACCCGGAGAAGATGAAGCAAATGATAGAGATCACGCAAAGCGCCATGGCCAAGGCCGGCGAACGTGTGAAGGCCAAGAGCAGAAAGCTTTCTGAGTTCAACAACAAGACGTGCCAGGCGCTGGCCGGCCAGCTCACGGGGGACTCCAAGCGCAAACTTCGCACCTTGTATTTGGCCAAGGCCTACCCCGAACTTTCAAGCGATCCATTGGGCGCGAACGTGCTGTTCAAAAGGGCCCTGCGCCTGAAGAAGCTCGACGAAGCGGCCCGCGAGCAGATCCGCGCCGCCTACCTTCAGTGGCAGGCGGCCGACGACGCGTTCGTGGAGCAGAGCATCAAGGAGATCGACGAATCCCGCGCCAATCACAAACAGATGGACTTCTTCGGCAGTAAGGACAACGCGAAAAGAATGGTCGAGCGCATGAAACAGCGGAAGGAAATAGCGATCAGCGCATTGAAATCCGTGTCGCCCCTGGTAGGCAATCCCCAGTTGCAAGTTATGTTTGAATTTGCCGACAGCGAGGGGGAAATGAACGATGAAACCGAAGAAGCCATTGCGGACGGCGACGACGCTTCGACCGGGGAAGAATCTTCCGGGATCAACGCCCGCGCGGCCGATGCCGAGGACCCGTTATCCGAGCAAGAGACCGTCATCACCAACCGCGGGCCGATGGGCGAGTCCGCCATCGACTTGATCGCGACCCAGTTGGCGCTGGATGATTCCGGCAAGGCACTGCTGAAGACGATGCACCAGGATTACATGAAGAATTGGGACGAGGAAATCCGAACGGAGCAGTCACGCGTGGACGACTTGAATACGGGCCGATGGGCGCGAGCCGCGAAGAACTCGGACGACATGAATGTCTACGAAACCAAGCAGACCGCGTACTTCAATGGCCGCAAGGCGCTGCTTCAAAAGTCCACGGAGGTGGACGAGGCGTTTCTGAACGAACTCTCATCGGTGCTGGGCGAGAAGTCCACGTCGGTCCTTCAGATGGCCAAGCTGGAGCGCGTACTTGAACGCTTGGAAGAAAGTAACCAGAGAATGTTAGGTAGATTCACCATCGACATGCCCGCGTCGGAGTCGCCGGTGAACATCGTCACCGTGCTGAATTCGGCGAAGCTCTCTCCGGAAGAACTTGCCAAGGTGCGAGAGGCGCTGGCCATGAAGATCGATCCGCTCATCAAGGATCAGTTGACTTCGTTGTCCCAGAGCATCGACCAGGAGCGCCGCACATGGGGAAACGAAACTGCGCAACTCGCCCACTTGTCCAGCCAAAATGAGGAGAAACCGGACATGGTCGAGATGCAGAAGCTTGGCATGGAAACGATGGCGATAAAGGCGCGGCAAAGCGAGTTAAAGACGAAGCGAACCGCGGCCGTGCGCGCCGCGTGGGCGACCGCGATCGCTCCGCTTGGCGAAAAACAGCAGGCGTCGCTTCAACTTGCCTTCGACGAGCATGCGTACCCGAGCATCTTCAAGGATTCCCGCTCTGCCTCGCCCTTCATCGAGAAGGCGCTCTTGCTTCAAGACCTGAGCGACGATCAGCGCAAGCAGTTGCAGTCGCTCTGCGAAACCAGCCGCGCGGAGCACGTGGATTTTTGCCGCAAAATGCTTCCAAAGAAAGCCGCTGGTCCGTCTCCGACACAAGCTGAGGAGATGCAGCAATATTGGCAGGAGCAGATGCAGGTCGCCAACGCCCGCGAGAAAATCCGCTTCGAGCGCGACGAGCACAGCCAGCGCGCGATCAGCGCCATTCGCCGCATCCTGAACGAGAGCCAAGTGAACAAGATAAACGGCTTGGCGGACTACGAGAAGTCCGCGACCAAGAAGAACCAGGATCCGTTCGGCATTGAGTGAGTGAGTGAGCGAGCACGAGTCTGCGTTGCGCGACGGCAATCGCGCTGCGATCATGTTCCACCTGGGCGAACTTGATATGTATCCACGAACCGCATCAACCCACACGGATTTCTGAAGCGACATTACGCATTTACATCACGATGTTTTTCGCGTGCGGCCTGCCACACTTCTCGCGCGGCATCGGCATTCATCGCGGCACATTGCAGACAAGCGCTTTCAGATGGTGCGTTGTTACGGCTTGCACCCATCATTACAAATTGAATTGAATCGTAGACCTGAGTTCATTAGTTTCAGGTTAAAACTTCGCGACCCGATTCAAGAATTGCATTGGTAATGCACGGTTTTCATGAGCCACAGGAAATTAATCTATACACATTTTAGCCGCCTACAGTCCAACTCTTGGAGTCGGAATCTCTTGCAGCTTTTGGCTGTTCAGGCCTGTTGATTTGAGTGCGACTCCCTTACAAAGAAGGATTGATTTCATGGCAAATATCGTAGATACAGCAATCGGCGCAGGTTCATTTAAGACACTGGTAGCAGCAGTTTCCGCCGCCGGTTTGGTTGAAACACTCAAGGGCGCGGGACCATTCACGGTTCTCGCACCGTCCGACACAGCATTCGCAAAACTCCCAGCGGGCACGGTCGAAGGACTCGTCAAGCCTGAAGCAAAAGGCACGCTCACCGGAATCTTGACCTATCACGTCATCTCGGGCAAGCATCTTGCGGCGGACGTTATGAAAATGACCTCTGCTGCGACGGTCAATGGAAAGTTAGTTGAAGTGAAATTCACAAATGGCAAAGTCTATATCAATGGAGCGACTGTTGTGACCACGGACATTGTCTGTGACAACGGCGTGATCCATGTCATCGACAGCGTTTTGTTGCCTAAGTAAATAATGAATTGAGATGCATGCCTCGATTTGTTGAGGTATGAATAATGCATTTGCCGCCGGTCCTTGAAAGACCGGCGGCGATTTTTTTACCACAACATTTTGGGGGATGACTGTTCTCTCGGCATTCACAAGAAATTCCGCATCGCGGTTGGCGCAGTGGCTGACTGTGAAATCTATTCGCATAACTGCATCGCGCAGTTAGAATAATCGCTCGCAACCGTCGCTTCAAAGTGGACTTGTCGGGCGCCCGTCCGCGACACTTGAAAAGTGAATTCCAATCAATAAGCGAGTAAGCGGGAGAGAATCATGAGCGGAAACAAATTCAATATGCTGATGATGACGGATCGTCTCGTCAGCTTTCTGATGGCGTTCGGACTTGGATACACAGTTCTTAGTTCACCCTATGTAAATTCGCAGTGGGCTGTGATCATTGCATGGGGTCTTGTGGGAGCTGGAGCAAT
>JBEELA010000126.1:0-2904 GCA_041168365.1 Planctomycetota bacterium | reverse complement strand
CGATCATGTCCCGTTCACTTGCGGGGATCGAAGCCTTCAAGAATTCTTCAACGTCGATGACCCGCTTTTCAGTTTCGTCGAGTCGCAAATTGGACGGAGCACGAACCATGACACTCAATTGCCCAGCATCAACCTGCGGGAAGAATTCGCGACCAATCTTGAGAGTCAAGAAGAGCGAAGCGATAAAGAGCGCGACGATCGCAGTGACAACGATTCCTCGGTGACCAAGCGCCCAATCAAGAAGTCGGGTGTAACGCACGGTCTTCTGATCGATGAAAGATTGGATGCTCGCTGATACACGGCTGAAGAAACCTGCAGGTTTCACGTGGTTTTCTGCGATCCCGCCAGTCACACTCATGGCACTTGGACGATGCTCGTCTGGCAGGAACTTGGCGCACATCATCGGCACAAATGTTCGTGAGAGCAGAAACGATGTGAGCATCGCGAAGCCAACCGCAATCGTCAGTGGGGCGAAGAGGAACCCACCCATTCCAGGCATCATCGTCAGTGGAGCCAAGACGATCACGGTTGTGCATGTTGCCACCATCACCGGAACCATGACTTCAGCGCATCCATCAAGTGCCGCACGGATGCGTGACTTGCCGAGGTGATAATTTCTGTGATTGTTTTCCAGTTCCACTATGGCGTCATCAACAAGCGGACCGATTGCAAGCGCAAGCCCGCCAAGAGTCATCGTGTTGATCGTGTTACCAGTGACATAGAGACCGACGATCGCTCCAAGCAGAGCAAGTGGAATCGATAGCGTTGCGATCACGGTCATTCTCCAATTGCCCAAGAAGAACAAGATCATGATCGAAATCAAGATTGCGCCGATGACTCCTTCTTCAACAAGTGCCACGAGCGCTGATCGAATCGCAATGGTCTGATCCATTACCAACTTCAGCGTTGTCTCTTTAGGAAGTCGCTCTTCCATATACGGGATTCGGTCGCGCACGCCGTTGGCGACAGCGAGACTGCTCGATCCCTGTTGGCGATAGACGGGGACGAAGACTTCGTTCTGATCATCAATACGAACGCGGCACGTCTGAATTGTTGCGGAATCCTCGGCGTGGCCGACATCTTGAAGCAGAACTCCCGCCTGCGGACCAAATGTAATAGGAAGCATGTTGAGATCTTCAACATTTTCAACCATCGAATTGCTATCAAGAAGAACCTGATTGGGACCGAAATATGCAGAGCCAGGAGTCGCGAGCAGATTTCCCTTGCGCAGTGCGCTCACAACATCCACCGAAACAAGATTGCGCGCAAGCAGTTTGTTCTGATCGAGATAAATCAACACCGTTCGATCTTGGCCGCCCACAACAATCGGAGCGATGCAACCTGGCACTGCGCCAAGCATGTTGCGAACGTTGATTCGAGCAACATCTTTTTGTCTCGCATCATCCAGCCTGGGATTTGCGACAGTCAGAATCCCAACTGGCAATGTCCCTGTCGCATCAAACGGAAGCGCAACAGGGGGAAGCGTGTTTGGCGGAAGATTCGGCAGCGCACCAAGCGCAAGCGAATTCGTCAGTGTCAGCGCTTCGTTGGAATTGATGTCATCGCGAAAATAAATCTTCACAACGCTCACACCAGGAACTGATCGAGACTCGACCAATCGTGCGCCAGGAGCTTGATTGACCCAGCGTTCGATTCGATTCGTGATCGTCTTCTCGACCGAAGACGCGGGCATTCCTGGGTAATAGGTTAAGACTTGAACAGCAGGGGCTTTGAAAACAGGCAGGACATCGACTGGAATCGAGAGCGCCGAAAGCAAGCCAACGATCGCAATCGCAAAAACTAATGCTGCGACCATGTATGGATTTCGAAGTGAGGCACGAATCAGCCACATGTTTCAGTCATTCCTTTACTCAAGTGAAACTCGTTGTCCATCTTCAGCATAACCCTACATCAGGATGAACCCTACAGTTTGTAAAATGCCACGTTCTTCTTCTGTTTCTTCGAAATCTGCGAAAACTCCTGCAAAACCTTCTGCGAAGCCTCTTCCGCCCAAGCCAAGCAAAGCTCGACTTGCTGTCGTCTTCGGCGACCAACTCGATCTCGACGCTGCGATCATTCGCTCACTTGCACCTGACGACACTGTTTTGATGATGGAAGTTGCGAACGAATCTCAGTATATCCCCAGCCATATGCAGCGGACCACTCTATTTCTCTCGGCGATGCGCCACTTCGCCGCCGAGTTGATTGAGCAAAAGATTCGTGTCAAGTACATCACACTTGATGATCCCAAGAACACTGGCGCGTTCGAGACGGAGATCGCTCGCGCTTGCGCCGCGCTCAATCCATCGGAGATTGTTTGCACGCACCCAGGCGAGTGGCGTGTGATGGCGATGCTCGAGCGCGTCCGCGATTCCACCGGCATCCCGCTTCGCATTATGCCCGACGAACATTTCTTCACAACTACGGAAGAATTTGCAGCATGGGCGAAGGGTCGCAACTCTCTCACCATGGAATTCTTTTATCGCGAGCAGCGTCGCAAGACCGGCTATCTCATGGAGGGTTCAGGCAAAAGTGCTAAGCCCACTGGTGACACATGGAACTTTGACAAAGAGAATCGTCTTCCATTTGGAAAGCAAGGACCAAATCCCAAGCCGCGCATTCCCAGCAGTTTCAAACTCGACGAAATCACACGCGACGTTCTGGCGGCAATGAAACGCGTTCTCCCTGATCTTCCTGGATCTATCGAGTCTTTCGCATGGCCAGTCACGCGCAAGCAAGCACTTGCAGCACTCAACGACTTCATCAAGTATCGCCTCGCAAATTTCGGCGCATACGAAGATGCGATGTGGACCGGCGAGCCGACGCTCTACCACTCCATACTCTCCAGTTCGCTCAACATGAAGTTGCTCAATCCACGCGAGTGTTGCGAGCGTGCCATTGAGT
>JBEELA010000125.1:0-6029 GCA_041168365.1 Planctomycetota bacterium | reverse complement strand
CCTTGGGTATGGATCTCCGCCGCCATTCCAGCTTGACCATCAACTCCAGGAATGGCGCTCGAAAATTTCATCCCTTGCCGAGGTTCGCGCACCCGATATTCGATGGAAAATTGCAGCGGTGTCGCAGCTTGATCCGCGACTCGTGGACCAATGGCTTCACGAAGGCGGATTTGAAGAACTCCATCATCGTGCGACCACTCGAGAGGATTCCCATCATTGCCTTTGACTGCGACGATCTCCATATCCGCAGCATCCAATCGTAAGGACTCCGCCCGTTGACCTGACGCAGCGACCGTATAGGTTGCCTTGCCGTCGAATGCCCGTGCGTTCAGATCGGGAACCTTGATGTCCAAGCGCAGATGCTTCCACTCGACTTGTGGATTTGGGGGGAAGTGCGCTGACGGCACATCACCCGTTGCATGTGCAAGGGTCATCGTCAAACAGAACACTGCAAACAGAGCACAAAAGTGCACGGTCTTTTCAAAGGCGACAACCCTATTTGAGATCCAAATTTTTCTTGGCATTCTGGTCATGTGCATCTTGTACCCACAATAGGCTTGTGAGTACCATCAAATTATGCCCCATTCGGATCCAGATGCCAGTTCAGGCTTCCTTTCGCAGTTTTCAAACAGCGAGGACTTGGGTGAACATTTCTCACCAACACCACCTGGATATGTCAAAGGCAGAACTCGATTCGTCGTTGTGATCGGCACCGTGATGAGCGGGCTTGGAAAAGGAATCTTTGCAAGTTCGCTTGCGAAACTTCTTCAAGACAAAGGGCTCTCGGTTGCTCCTGTAAAGTTGGAGGGATATCTCAATATTGATTCGGGAACTCTCAATCCATATCGACATGGAGAAGTCTTCGTACTCGATGATGGACTCGAGACCGACATGGATCTGGGGACATACGAACGAATCCTTGGCCAAAATCTGTCTCGAAGTAATTTTATGACCGCCGGTCAGATTTACACAGAAATCCTTGAGTGCGAACGACGCGGCGGATATCTCGGACGCGATGTGCAAATGATTCCGCATGTCACGGGCGTGGTCAAGATGAAACTGCGCGAACTTGCGATGAAGGGTCCAAGCGGCAAACAAGTCGATGTCGTCTTCGTCGAAGTGGGTGGAACCGCTGGCGATTATGAAAATGGTTTTTATATCGAAGCACTGCGCGAACTCGCCTTCGAAGAGGGCGATGGCAGCACTTGCTTCGTCGCATTGACATACATCATCGAACCCGCAATCTTGGGCGAACAAAAATCCAAAGCGGCTCAGCTTGGAATGAAGCGTCTGATGGAAGCTGGAATTCAGCCTCACATTATCGCTTGCCGCGCGAAGAATCCTGTCACTCCAAAGGTTGCCCAGAAAATCTCGATGTTCTCAAATGTGCCGATGAAACGCGTCTTTTCTATGCATGACCGAGAATCGATTTATGTGATTCCTGATGCAATGAGAACCGAAGGTCTTGATCGCGAAATCCTGTCCATACTTCAACTGCATGACCGAGTTGATAATGTCGCAGAAGACGGCGCACGAAAAGTATGGTCTACATTCGCATCGAGATTAAGCGGTACGCGTGATCACAACATCACACTTGGTATTTCTGGCAAGTACGCCGCGTTGCGCGATGCCTATGCCTCGATCGATAAAGCAGTCGAACATTGTGCGGTCGACTTGAGTGCAACGGTGGATATCCGCTGGCTGGACACATCTGATTTTGATACTGCGGAACATGCTTCCCACGCGCTCGATGGAGTTGACGCGATCATTGTCCCCGGCGGATTTGGAATGCGCGGAGTCGAAGGAAAAATTCACTGCGTCGAATTGGCGCGAACGCAACGCATCCCCTTCTTGGGAATTTGTCTTGGCTTTCAAATGGCAGTCATCGAATACGCACGCAATGTGCTTGGATGGTCCGACGCCAACTCCACCGAGTTCAACAGCAAAACAAAATATCCAGTCATCAGCGAATTGCCAGATCAAAAAAGACTTGAAGGAATCATGGGCGGAACAATGCGACTTGGCGCGCAAGATGTTGCCATCACTGCAAATTCTCTTGCGTCATTTCTGTGTGGTGGATCGAAGTTGGTTCGCGAACGCTTCCGACATCGCTATGAAGTCGACCCAGCTTTCATCGTTCGCCTCGAAGCCGCAGGCCTGATTTTCAGCGGACGGCATCCAAAGCAACCCATTATGCAAGTTCTCGAATTGCCGTTGAACAGCCATCCATATTTTATTGGCGCGCAATTCCATCCAGAATTGACAAGTCGACCGCTCGCTCCGCAACCACTCTTCATGGGGCTTCTCGCCGCGGCGATCGCCCAGAAGGAACCGGCATTTGCGCAGACTGCTGCGGGACGCCGATGGGTTCGATCCGCTTCGACCGCCAACTCACATTCGGCTTGACGAGGTCGCATTCGGCTTGACGAGGTCGCACTCAGCTTGACGAGGTCGCATTCGGCTTGAATTCGTGCCCGTGCCATTCTCTCCGGCTTGCCGAGCGACCATTTCGCAGACTCCGATATACTCTGCGATCCTCGGCGATGTAGCTCAGCTGGTTAGAGCGGAGAATTCATAATTCTTAGGTCGGCGGTTCGAGTCCGCCCATCGCCACTGTAAAAAAGCAGCCCCGCTCGTCCTTTCGAGCGGGCAAATGGAAACCCACAATGACTGACCGAAACACAAGCGACCTGCTCATTCAGGTTGCTATGCGGGCAGAAGCTCTGCCAATCATTCATCTCTTGTCTTTGAAACCCATCGGAAGAATGGACCCAAATCTTCCCTCGGAATTATGGCAAGGCATTGTTTACGGTCATCGCATTTCTCTGGTCACAAACGGTTGTGATCCCGAATTTGATTGCGATCGAATCGGCACAGAATCTGCGGCGATTGTTGCCTTTCTTGCTTTGCGGATCACCCGCCCCAAACTCATATTCAATGCTGGCACGTGCGGAGGATTCGCATCCCAAGGTGCGACGATTGGCGACATCTATATGCCGACTCGTTTTCTATTTCACGATCAGCGCGTTGCCCTGCCAAAGTTTGACGCCTTCGCGAAGGGCGAAAAAACGACGGCGGACTTTCCAAAGATTCGCTCGGCGACCAATGCGAAGCACGGAACTTGTTCGACAGGATCGAGTCTCGACACGACTGTCGATGAAATGGCTTTTTTCGCTGCAGAATCTGTGACATGCAAAGATATGGAAGCCGCCGCAATCGTGCGCGTCGCGCGCGATTTTCAGACACCATTCATCGCGCTGAAAGCCGTGACCGATTTGGTTGATCACCGCCAAGTTGTGCAAGAATCTTTTTTGACCAATTTGAAATTTGCAACGAGCCGACTTGCTGATGCAGTCGATCATGCTGCGCGCGTTTTTTCTGCGGTGTGAAACGAGTGGGATAGAGTGTTGAAAATCCTTTTTTTTGCAGAAGACGATGGCGTTTTTTGCAATTTCAAAATTTTGCATTACAACTTGAATCTGAATCTTCGTTGAGATTTACGTCACAGGTTTACGGGCAGATATCGCCTTGAGAATTGCGTACCCCCTGTTTACGGGCAAAATGATCGAAAAATGAAAGCGCCCGATGCGCGGCTCGAACGCGCGACCTCCAGTTTAGGAAACCAGTGCTCTATCCAACTGAGCTAATCGGGCTCGTGATATCGAAAGAATACCCCACAACCCCACCCCATAAAGTTGACCATCAGCGCGACAATCAGCGCGGCAATCAGCGCGGCTCTTCATAATCTGGATAGCGTCCGCCCGACTTTCGGTCAGCCTTCGCTTGGACGAAATAAAATACGCACCAACCAGAAAGAAAAATGATCCAAAGAATATTTGAAAGCAGGACGAGTTCCATAAGCAAAGATCATAAGTGATTTTCGCGGCAGCTGCGTCTACCCTAACGCTTTCACCGATGGACGATCCCCTTTTCAACATCGTGCTTTGGCAACCCCAAATTCCCCAGAACACAGGCAACATTGGGCGCACCGCAATGGCGACTCATTGTCGACTTCATGTGATCCATCCCATCGCCTTTGATATGGACGAGAAAGCCTGCCGTCGTGCGGGCTTGGATTACTGGGAACATGTGGACTGCCGCGAACACGCATCGTGGGAGGCATATCTTGCGTCAGAAATGCCTAAGCGACTTTGGCTCTTTACAACGAAATCCACGCGGCCGCACTGGAACGCTGACTTTCGCCGTGGAGACCACCTGCTTTTCGGTCAAGAACAAGGCGGGATTTCGACTGAAATCCACGAATGGGTCTCTGCAACTTTCGGTATCGATCACCGCATCACCTTTCCGATGATCGCAGCGCAGAGTGCACGCAGCTTGAACCTTGCGACGGCCGTGGCGTGCGGCGTCTATGAGGGACTTCGGCAGATCTCCCTCGGAACTGAGGGATTGCCCTCTGCGTATGATCTATGAGCAGATATCGTGTTGGATCGTCGTGTCAATTTTTCACAGTCCATTTGCACGGAACAAGCATAGAAGGATAAATCAGTGAACCAAATCCAATCTCAATCACACCGCCGTGGCTTCACGCTTGTCGAACTGCTTGTCGCGATCGGAATCATTATGGTTCTCATCGGAATTCTTTTGCCTGCGCTTGGCAAGGTTTCGACGAAAGGAAAGGTGACCTCCACAACTGCGACGATGAACGAGTTCGCAAAAGCGTGCGATTTTTTCTATACGCAATTTGGCTATTACCCTGGGATTGTGCCCGAAGCAATACTTGCCGCAACTGTGAATCCTCCAATCAGTGGAACCGAGAATGCATTGCTTCATCTGATGGGTGGAGCGATTCGAAACGATGATCCAACATATGCCGCAAGTGCTGGAACTGAATTGACCTTTGGAACCGCAGGAACCACAGGAACTGGGCAGGTCAAGATCAAGATCAATGCCATCGACATCGGCAAAGGACCGCGCATCGAAGGCAAGCAATACGAACCATTCTTTACACCCAAAGATGCACAACTGAAAATCGCAGTGGGACAAGTTGGACAAACATCGGCTCTTCCGGATCTCCTTGATGCTTGGGGGCAACCAATTGGATATATCCGATCATCGCGGCCGACAGGGCTGATGACTGGAACTGTTGCTGAAAACCCACAGTTTTTTATCGAACCACTTCTTCCATATTTCAACTCAACTGGTTTGGGAGATCTTGCGATTGACCAAACTGCCACCAGCGTCTTTTACCCAGGAACGACACTGAACAAACAGGAATATCTCGCTCAACTCATTCGACATCCTGCGATGGGATCCTTCGCAGTGCTTGGCGATGCCAAAGCAGGAACCCCACGAGGAAAATACTTCTTGTTTTCACCAGGTTCTGACGGGATTTTCTTTGCGAAGTTGGGAGACGGCCCAACACCAACTTTAACATTTTCGTTTGCAGGAGCAGACGCTAGAAAACCTGACGTTGTCACGACATACAACGACATCGTTGTATCTGGCGGCGGATGATTCAAATTAAAAACAGCGCGTTTTTTAGAACGCGCCGTTTTGTTTTCTCCGAGTTTTTTGGAGGGCTTTAATTTGAAATTGAAATCAGTCTGGAAACTTGTAATCACCCTTCGGTGGATCTGCAGATGGAGGTGCTTTTCCGTCTGGTCCACCACCTGGCCCGCCCTTGCCGCCTTTGCCTTTGCCACCCTGACCGCCCTTACCTTGACCGCCTTTTTCCATTTCCTTGCGAGCAGCAGCCATATTTGACTTGACCTCTGCTTGCTGATCTGGTGTCAGTACTGCCATGATCTGATCGCGTGCGGTTTCGAAGTTGGGCATAGTCGCACGCAACTTTTGCATTTCTTCCATCGCAGCTTTATCTGGCTTGCCGCCTCCGCCTGGTCCGCCTGCGCCTGGTCCGCCTGCACCTGGTCCACCTTCACCTGGTCCGCCTGCACCTGGTCCACCTGCGCCTGGCCTACCTTCGCCTGGTCCGCCTTCGCCTGGTCCGCCTTCAGGTGGCTTGCCGCCTTTGCCGCCTTTACCACCACCTTGACCTCCACGCATACCAC
>JBEELA010000124.1:0-4870 GCA_041168365.1 Planctomycetota bacterium | reverse complement strand
CCGATGAAGGAACGCGTCGTCGATGAGTTTTATGATCCAATGACGCGGCTCTTCAGGATGTTCAAGCCGAAAAAATGAACGATTGATTGGCGTGCAGCCACGCCGAAAATTGTTCCTGCAGATCTTGGAGGTTGCAAACTGTCGCTTTGGCAAACCGTCACTTGGTCAAACTATCACTTAGGTTGGTGACAACTCAAGCAGTGCAGACTTCCCAGACCGACGACGAGATTCCGTGCCATCACGCCTTCGATCTTCCAACCTGGCAACAACTTCGCGAGAATTTCGAGTGCTTTGTCATCGCTGCCCGAATCGAAAATCGGAACGAATGCAGTCCCGTTCGAGAGTAGGAAATTCGCATGACTTGCGGGAATCATGCTGCGACCTCCTGGACCAAATCGATCTGCGGGATATTCATATTCAATCGGATTGGGAACGGGGAGCGCAACAATCTGAAATCGCTCTCCACGCTCGTCGCGTGCGGCCTGCAAGACTTCCCAGTTCGCTTCCAAGACGTCATGATCTGGATGACCCACTGGCGCACGCAGCGCAACGATCGTGTCGCGTGAAACGAATCGTGCTATGTCGTCAATGTGACCATCGGTGTCATCACCTTTGATACCCCCTGGAATCCAAACGATATTTGTGACACCAAGCGCATCGCGCAAGGTCGATTCGATTCTCTCTTGTGCTGCGTGCGGATTTCGGTTCTGACTCTCGAGGCATTGACTCGTCGTCAAGACCGTGCCGGTTCCATTGACATCAATCGATCCACCTTCGAGCACGAAATCATGATGCCACATCGGCGTATGAAATCGTCGAGAAATCGCGCTGGGAACTGCATCATCAAGCACGCGTGGTTCGTACTTGTCACCCCATCCATTAAAGCGAAAAGAATGTCCTGCGATACCGCGCGTTGGGTGCGAAACAAAGATTGGACCGAAGTCTCGAATCCAACTGTCGTTCGTGGGAATGCCGCACTCGCCAACTTCACGAACTTCAACAACTTTCGACAACTTCGCACGCCAAGCTTCCCACTCGCGCTTCGCTGCATCCAAGCAACCTGGCCATGTTTCATGATTGTGCGGATGAACCAGCCACACGCAGGTTTGCTCTTCCCATTCTGCAGGCATACGAAATCCCTGCTCTGCCGCAGAGCCTTCCAACCGAACTTCACCTTCTATCGAATTTGATTTCATAGTCAGGACCTCCTTCGTGATTACTCGTCAATCATTCTGCGAGTGATGCCGCCATATGCGTCGATGCGTCGATCACGTAAGAACGGCCAGCCGCGTCGCTGCGCTTCAATGTTCGACAAGTCACACGGCACGATCAACACGGCGGGTTGATCGATTGGCGCTTCTGCAATGACTTGCCCGCTTGGATCACACACAATGCTTGTTCCCCAGAATTTCAGGTCTTTCTCGTCTCCGATGCGATTGATCGCAGCGACATAGACACCATTTGCAATTGCGTGAGCACGGTGCATTGTGATCCACGCCTCTCGCTGATTGCGCATATCCGTTTCAGTTTCGCCGTGATACCAGCCAATTGCAGTTGGATAGAAAAGAATCTCTGCGCCCTTGAGTGCAGTCAGTCGCGCAGCTTCGGGATACCACTGATCCCAGCAGACCAACATTCCAGCCTTTGCGTGAACTCCCTGCACAACTTGCCAATCCAAATCTCCAGGCGTGAAATAAAACTTTTCACTGAAGCGAGGATCATCTGGAATATGCATCTTGCGATAACGCCCCATCACATCTCCCGCCGCAGAGATGTACACGCTCGTGTTGTGATAGACACCCGCCGATCGCCGCTCGTACAAGCTCGCTGTGATCTCGACTTTCAATTCGCGCGCGAGTGAACGTATGAATGTGCACGTCGCTCCATCTGGAATCGCCTCGGCAAGATCCATCAGTGCGGGGTCTTCCTGCTGGCAAAAATAATGCGAGACAAAAAGTTCTTGAGTCGCAATGACTTGAGCACCTTTGGCGACAGCCTCGCGGGCAAGGACGGCAACTCGTTCAAGCATTTCAGCTTTTGATGCGCCAACAGGGCTTGCGTGTTGAAGGAGTCCAAGGGTGACAGTTCCAGAAGAGTGGGGTCTTTGATCCATGATTTGGGCAGTCTATATAGAGCCATAAGTCGAATTTGGGGGTGCAAGCAAGGTCCAAACGGTGTCACGGAGACATTCCCCATTCCACCAATCTAAATAATTCACCAAAAAGTTCGTCGATTTTGGCGAATCCCCAAATTGGCGCTATGTTGAAAGTGGAGGTTGAAAAGTAAGTTCAAAATGCGTTCTCGATTGCACTTTAAAATTTCCTTCCTGCGACTGCTCAGCGCCATCCTGATCACTCTTTCTGTGACTCATGCTGCAACGGCCCAAGATCAATCTGTCGCGCGTCGATGGAATGAAATTCTCTTGCAATCCATTCGATTGGATTTCGCGCGCCCAACTCTCCACGCTCGAAATCTCTGCCACATCAGCGTGGCGATGTGGAATGGTTGGGCGACATATGACGCGCAAGCAACTCCTTGGATCTTCAATGAACATCACACGGCCGTGGATATCGAAGCAGCTCGCCGCGAGACAATCAGCTTTGCCGCATATCGAATGCTGCTCAATCGATTCGCAATAAGCCCTGGCTTTGCGACGATGTCACCACAGTATCGATCGTTGATGGTGCAATTGGGATATGACACTACAAACACAAGCATCGTCGGCGACTCGCCAGCTGCAATTGGAAATCGGATCGCACAAGCGCTGATTACCTTCGGCCTCGCAGACCATTCCAACCAGATCAACAGTTATGCGAATCAGTACTACCAACCGATCAATCCCCCACTTGTTGTGAACTTGCTCGGCAATCCAACAGTCGTTGATGTGCGCAGATATCAGCCATTGTCGCTGACATATTTTGTTGACCAAAGTGGCCAAGTTGTTCCTGGTGGATTCCCACCTTTTCTCTCAGCCGAATGGGGAAACGTCACTCCGTTTGCGATGACTTCTGCTGATCGAACCGATTATGTTCGCGACAACAAAACATGGTCCGTCTATAACGATCCTGGCGCGCCACCAACACTCGGAGGCATTGGCGACAATCTTTGGAGACGCGGGCACGAAATGGTTGCCGTTTGGTCAAGCCATCTGGACCCAAGCGACGGAGTGACTTGGGATATTTCTCCTAAAAGCATGGGAAATATCACTGCGCCGACTGATTGGAATTATGAGTCTTATTACAAATTCAACGAAGGTGGAGATGCGGGAACTGGTTACACCGTCAATCCAGTGACGGGCCAACCATACGCTGCGAATATGGTCAAACGCGGCGACTATGCCCGCGTGCTCGCAGAATTTTGGGCAGATGGTCCCACTTCGGAAACACCGCCAGGACATTGGTTCACGATTTTGAATTATGTGCGAGATCATCCGCTTTCGAACCGTCGTATGGGTGGAGTTGGCGCCGAACTTGATCCACTTGAATATGACGTGAAGGCGTATCTCGCTCTCGGTGGTGCGATGCACGACACAGCGATCAGCGTTTGGGGAACGAAAGGTTGGTATGACACCTCGCGGCCGATCTCAGCCATTCGCTGGATGTGTGGAAAAGGTCAATGCTCGGATCCTTCGGGTACGAATTTTCATGCTGATGGAATTCATCTCATCCCAAATGAAATCGAGTTGATCACGGCTGAGACCACAGCGCCCGGCCAACGACACGAACACCTGAGAGGCAATGAAGGTTCGATCGCAATCAAGGCCTGGCGCGGTCCATACTCAATCAACAATCCACAGACTGATGTTGCGGGTGTTGGATGGATCTTGGGCAAGCAGTGGTGGCCATATCAACGACCAACATTCGTCACTCCACCATTTGCGGGATACACATCAGGTCATAGCTCGTTCAGCAGATCCGCCGCACATGTGCTCGAACTGCTCACAGGAAGTAAATACTTCCCAGGTGGCTTGGGAACATTCACCGCAACACAAAATCAATATCTCGTCTTCGAAGATGGACCAAGCACCAATGTGACATTACAATTTGCGAGTTATTACGACGCCGCGGATCAAAGCGCTCTCAGCCGCATTTGGGGTGGAATTCATCCGCCATTTGACGACATTCCATCGCGCGTCATCGGCGACAAGACTGGTCCTGCGGCATTCCAATTTGCAAAGGGACTCTGGGAAATCACCTTGTGCCTAGGAGATATCAATAATGATCACGTTGTGGATGGAATGGATTTCGGAATTCTGCTTGGACAATGGGGAAGCGCTGGAACGGCTGACTTCGACCAAAGTGGAATCGTCGATGGATTCGATCTTGGGACTTTGTTGGGCAATTGGGGCAGTTGCAACTGATTTCAGTCGCTTGACTTTGAATGGCTTGACTGCAGCGCGAGATTGAACGACACTCGACGTATGAAGAATCAGAAATTATTCGTCGCACTTTTGACTGTCACTTCTCTCTTTGCAGGGATTACGGGTCTGACCGCCTGCAGCAAAAACGCAATCAAAAGTCCACCAATGGGTTTCTTATCGAAGCCGAATTTGATGAAGAAGCAAAGCGATGACACATGGCAATATGTTGCGCCCAAAACGGATTGGTCGACATACACATCTGTTTATGTCGCGCCAGTTTCTATTGGACCAGCAGTTATGAATGGCAAGAACGTTGAACAGACTGCAGAGCTTCCACAATTGGTCATGAAGCTTAAAGCTGATCTGGAAAAGGAAATGACAAAAAAATATACACGTGCAGAAAGCGCTGGGCCAAACACATTGGTTGTTCGAGTTCAACTCGTGAAAGCAGAACCGAATGCACCTGCGCTGAATATTGCCCCGCAGACTCAAATGGGCGGGATGGGGTTT
>JBEELA010000123.1:0-3542 GCA_041168365.1 Planctomycetota bacterium | reverse complement strand
GATCTCATCCCTGGACACGGACCTGCAAGTGGATTGCACGCAGCGTTTACTTCGTCAGATCAATGCGCATGGCTGGTGGTTGGTTGCGATTATCCACTTCTCCAATCTGTAGATATCCAATCATTGATTGCAGCACGCGAAGGAGTCATCGACGCAATCGCATACTTCAACGAACAAGAGCAAGAAATAGAACCCATGATTGCACTCTGGGAACTTCAAGCGCAACGGAATTTTCTTGAAGCGTTCTCGAAAGGCAATGACAGCCCGCGCCGAATTTTGCGAGCCTGCAAGCTGAAAATGATTGTGCCCCGCAAGAGCGAAATCTTGACCAACCGAAACGCGAAGTGAAAAGGCAATGGCGTTTGCGCCAACAACTGCCTTCTGTCATCCTCCAACAGCGGACATCGGTCTTTGTGGCTGCACAAATGTGGGCGCGGAAATTGTGTGCCCAGCGAGTTTTGTCCAAGTTACGTCGATCAGAAAATCCGCAATCTCCGTATCGCTTGCGCCACCGCGAAGCAGTGGCATCACGCTCCATTCTTTCGTGCTGAATAGACATGGGCGTACATTTCCATCGGCTGTCAAACGTAATCTGCTGCAAGCGCCACAGAACGGCTCGCTGACGGGTGCGATGAAACCAATCTGGCCAGCGACTCCATCGGTGAAGTGATAGGTTCGTGCGGTGCTGTGTGGATCATCAGCGTTGGTGGGAGTGAGCGCAAAGACCGCTTCAATTGTTTCGCGAGTTTCGCGTGCCGAAACGACTCGCGTAGCGTCCCATGCGTGAGCGGAATCAAGCGGCATGTACTCGATAAATCGCATCTCTATGCCGAATCGGCGCGCAAGTCGAGCAAGTTCGACGGCTTCGTCATCGTTGACGCCGCGCACAAGCACTGCATTCAGCTTCAGCGGTGTCAATCCTTCTGCGATGCACATTTCAATGCCACGCATGACATCGTCAGGCGTGGTTGTCGAACGTGTCACATTAGTAAATCGATCGCTGCGAACAGAATCAATACTGATGGTGATGCGATCAAGGCCTGCGCTTTTCCAGCGCGCAAGTTTTTCGCGAGAAAGCAACGAACCATTTGTGATCATCGCAATCTCGATACCGCCCGTTTGATGAATGCCAGAAATGATCTCTTCAAGTTTTGGATGCAGCGTGGGCTCGCCTCCGGTCACGCGAATCTTTCGTACTCCAAGTGAACCTGCCACTTTCGCAATCCGCGCGATTTCGGTGGGCGAAAGCAACGCTTTGGGTGGTTGGAATTGCACATCGGGTTCCATGCAGTACACACAGCGAAAGTTGCAGCGATCCGTGATACTGATGCGAAGATCCAAAATGGTCCGCCCATGCGAATCCATCATTCGTCTTGCCGCGCGGATTGCTTCTGGTGCTCGAGGCAATGGCTCGCTGATGGAATGCGTACGCGTTTGAACCGTGTTTACCAAATCACTCGGACTCGCCTTAAAAAGGTTCAGTGGGATGGCAGTGATAGGTGACGCGCTGCGTTGCATTGCAATTGAAAGACTATCACGCTCAAGTCCACACACGTTTTTAAATTGAGAATCAATTACAAAGAGGTTCTCATACTCTGATGCAGGCGTCTTCGTACCGCCGTACATTTGTCGTGCATGACAGGATTTGAAATTGTCATTCTTGTGTCGCTCATTTGCGTGATGGCCGCGCTCTATGCCAGCGTTGGTCATGGAGGCGCATCGGGATATCTGGCAATCATGGCATTGCTCGGAGTCAGCGCCGCGCTGATGCGACCTTCCGCATTGATATTGAATGTTCTTGTTGCCGCTCTTGCCACAATCATGTTTGTCCGCGCAGGATTTTTTCGCTGGCAATTGTTGTGGCCATTTCTGATCACTTCGATTCCTTGCGCATTTCTTGCTGGCGCATACTCGATCAACGAGCCAACATTCAAACGACTTATTGCTGCGACACTGGTCATCGCCGCGGTACGAATGTTCATGCCGCAGCGAGAGGCAGTCATTCGACCGCTGCCCATTCCACTGGCGGCAGTCATCGGAGGTTTGATCGGCGTCCTCTCTGGTTTGGTTGGAATTGGCGGGGGAATTCTGCTCACACCGCTGATGATTCTTTGCAGATGGGCCACGCCGCGCGAGGCTGCTGCAGTTTCTGCTCCATTCATATTGCTCAATTCGCTTGCGGGACTTGGCGGACTTCTATCTATAGGTTTCGTGGTCGAACCCTGGCTCTGGTGGGCATCTGCCGGCGCCGTTGTCGGCGGATTGATTGGTTCTCGCTGGAGTATCCGCAGTGGATCACAGTTGTGGCTTCGCAGAGCGCTTGGGATCGTGCTGCTCGTTGCCGCCATCAAATTTGTTGTCACTGCATAAATCTTCGACGCGCAAAATCCCTGTGGTCAAGATGCGCGCACGAAGTCCGCCCCGATCTTTTAGGAATTCTTCAGCGCCAGGCCCAAATGCTTGATTCATCCATAAGCATGGGCTGCACTCGGCGACACCTTCAAAGCGAATCCCTTGCAACTCAAATTGCGCTCCAACAAGGGTGTTCAAATCAATTCCGCTTGTGATGACATTGCGCCGAAGTACCGCGGCAGACTTTCCGACAACTTTGAATTGCTCGCAGAGATCTTGGAAGACTTCTGCTGAAAAGAAGGTGACTTGTCCTTGATAGTTTTTCTTGTATCCAAAGAAACGATCTCCACGCAGACCTTCGCCCGCGACGCATTCCACTTCATCAACCGAAACTGTCGGATGCGTTCCCGCCGCTTTCCCATGATGCCCAAAAAAATTATGCCCAGGCGAGATGTGGATTTCCCGCACCATGAAGGAGGTCGAGCATGCAATTTGGTTCTTTTCGGAAGATTTCATGGATGATCGATTTAGTTCAAATCAGAATATCACCGCAATGACCTATTCGAGATACGCCTGCAAAAGTGAAAAGTCCTGCCTGAACCAAAGTCGTCCACAATTTGCATAAGAAACCCATAAAGAGTCGATCAATTACAGCCAGCCAATTCGCACGGTTCTGACAGTTTTTACTTCGGATCATTTGTATGCAACTCCTCAAGAACATTCGCCGCATGCTTCGCCCATGCACGCTTCTCGCAACCGCATCGTCGTTCATCTTTTTTTCTTCGTGTGCAAATGACCCAAGTCCAGTTCGATCGAGTCAACCTGCTCGACTCTCAGCATCGCCCGCCCAACTCGCTGTCGAAACTCCTCAATCGCCGGCCCCGATTCCAATTCCTGCGAAGGCTCTCGCAGCAGATCTGCCCATTACACCGAAACCGATTCCGCCAAAGCCGCTTCCGATTCCGCCGACCATGGAACCCGAAGTTGCAATTCGAATTGAAACTCTTGCGCTCAATCAGGTGGTCATCATCAATCACGCTGCGGGGCGACTGCAAATTTCTCCAGAGCATCTTTCGGCGAACGAACAAAATTGGACTGCAAACACACCCATCGAGATTCGCGTGCAAGGTGATGGTTGGCGTGTGACTTCGGCAAATAAATCTGGAGCACCTTCTGTGACACAGGAATTT
>JBEELA010000122.1:0-3417 GCA_041168365.1 Planctomycetota bacterium | reverse complement strand
GCCCTCGAACCTCTACACACTCTTCTTAATCAACAACGCAGAGCAGGACGATCACTTGGAACAACAGACGAAATCGTGGCGCAAGCTTCAGTGCATGTTTCTGGCTTATCGCCTTCCGATGCCCTTGCAACCGCAGCGCAAGCAATCGCGCAAACTATCTGTCACGCGATTGCCGAAACGATCCCCGCAAATCAACGTACTTCTCGCGTATTTGTGCTTTTTGCTGGAGGCGGAGTGCGAAATGCAGGGTTGATGAGTGCGATGCGCCGTGCAATAAATTCCACTAGTTCTTGGAAGGGTTCGGTTCGTACAACCGACGAATATGGCGTACCAAGCGATGCTCGAGAAACCACTGCAATGGCTCTTTTGGGGATCCTCGCAGCAGACGGAGTCTCCATCACACTGCCAGCGGTGACAGGCAGACAGGCGATCCGAGCGATTGATGGCGCTTTCTTGCTTGTCCCGTAAAATCAATTCATCCAATCTTCACACAAATTCGCTGCGTCGAAGTGTCGCAAACCTCATAATGCTCCTCCACCCACGGAAGGATTGAATTGATGATAAACACAAATAGAACTGCGCTTGTTGTAGAGGATGAACCGGAAATTGCTGATCTTGTAAAGTTTCACCTTGAGCGTGAAGGCGTTGATGTGACCGTGACTCGATCCGGGCGACGCGCGCTCGAACTTGCACGTAAATCCATTCCTGACTTGCTCGTACTTGATTTGATGTTGCCAGATCTTGACGGACTTGAAGTCTGTCGTCGTCTGAAAGAAAATGACGAGACGAAAAAAATCCCTGTCGTCATGCTGACTGCTCGTGGAAGCGAAGCAGACATTGTTGCTGGAATTGAAATGGGCGCCGATGATTATGTCACAAAACCATTCAGTCCACGTGTCTTGATGGCGCGCCTGCAAAATGCAATGCGCAAGCACGGCATTCCTGGAGTCGAACAACATGATGGCGTCTTGGTGCGCTGCGGCGGAAAGTTGACCATTGACAAAGAACGGCATGTTGTTGTCTGCAACGGAGAAACGATCTCTTTGACAATCACAGAATTTGAAATGCTCTTTATGCTTGCAAAGCGACCGGGATTCGTTCGCACACGTGATCAAATAATCTCGACCGTGCATGGACCACTGACCGTTCTATCGCAGAGAACAATCGATGTCCATATCACTGCAATCCGCAGAAAGATGCAAGATTTGGGTAATTCCATCGAGACAGTGCGCGGCGTTGGCTATCGATTCTCCGATAGTGAAAAGCAATAGGGCCGCCCGACATTCCTCGCCAACGGATACCGTGGAACGTACCAATGGTTCCGCAGAATTCGATCTTCTTTCCTCGGTTGCTTCGTCTTTGTGCATTGGTCATTTTTTTCGTATCAGCAATTCTTGCACTCGGCGGGATTTCTGTCATTGCAAGCGTCATTGGCATGCTCACGATGGGTGTGATTTTGGCGCACACAACGCAAACGATCAATCGCCTCCGAGTGGATCAGATGTATGCCCTGCTCGCTCGGATTGGTGATGGCGAACTTGGTGCCACGCTTGAAGATTCCGATGACGATTTAGTCTTGAGAATGCAGCGAGGAATCGCTCGAGCTCAGCGTGGTTATGCCGAAGCGCTTGCACGGGCGGAGATCGAACGCGACGAACTTCAAACTCTCCTCGGTGCAATTCAGACTGGCCTCATTTCGCTTGACGCTCAAATGCGCTTTCGAAGTGCGAACGAAGTTGCAGAGAAAATGCTGGGATTGGATTCGCGCGAATACCGCGGGCGACTTCTGGCAGAGGTGATTCGTCAACCAGAATTGCTGCGATTTGCAGAAGAATCGCTCACTGGCAGCGTCGCTGCAACGCGTGAAATCAAACTCTTTGGTGGTTCCGTTGAATCAATCTTTGTCGCAGCAGATCCACTGAAAAACTCCTCAGGAGGGAATGACGGCGTCTTGTTAGCACTTGATGACGTCACCAAAATTCGTCGTCTCGAAAATGTGCGAACAGACTTTGCTGCAAATGTTTCGCACGAACTTCGCACTCCAATTACCAATATCAAGGGATATCTAGAAACTCTGATGCAAATCGGATCGGATGATCCCGTACAAGTCGCTCACTTTCTTGGCGTGATGCATCGCAACACGATCCGCCTTTCCACGCTTGTTGAGGACATTCTGCTACTTGCGTTTTTGGATCAACCCAAAGCAATTTCGCAATTAGAATTTGTCAGTATTGATGCACTTGGAGTGGTGCGTGATGCGACAGAACAAGTCGAAATTGTCTGCGCAGCAAAACAGATGGTGCTTGAAATCAAAATCAATCCAAATCTGTGCTTTGTTGTCAATGCGGGCTTGATCTCCCAAGCAATTCTGAATCTGGTCTCAAACGCGCTCAAATATTCTCCGCCCAAAACACGGGTCACTATCTCTGCCGAACTCGAGGATGGTCACATAGAACTGCGCGTGATCGATGAAGGGCCAGGAATCGATGCGCTCCATCTCCCCCGATTATTTGAGCGTTTTTACAGAGTCGATACCGCTCGCAGTCGCGAACTCGGTGGCACAGGTCTTGGACTGTCGATCGTCAAGCACATCGCAATGATCCATGGGGGCTCCGTCAGCGTCAACTGCCCAAAAGAAGGCGGAACCGTCTTTTTAATGCGAATTCCACAGGGAAATCCCCCGCTTAACGAAATCTGAACCAGACATAAACATGCATTCTCGATAATTCTCAAATGAAACAGAACTACAACACTTCCGTTGTTCCAATCACTTCATTGCTCACTTTAGCAAAGTCCTCAGCGTTCATCGTTTTCGCATCAATGGCATGGATTCTTGTTGCGGCAAATCAGGAACCGCCTGCAAATCTTGCTGCAATAAAGGGATCGATTCGAATCGACGGTTCCTCTACGGTTTATCCGATCACCGAAGCCGTCAGCGAAGAATTTTCCAAAGTGGCACCAAAGGTCAATGTCACCGTTGGAATCTCAGGAACTGGCGGAGGCTTCAAACGATTTTGTGCTGGTGAAACTGCAATCTCAGATGCGTCGCGACCAATTTCCCCAAGCGAAGTCGCACTCGCCGCCACAAATAAGATCGAGTTCATCGAAATTCCGATTGCATACGACGCACTCTCGATCGTGGTCAATCCGAAAAATGACTGGATGAAGAGTGTCTCAGTGGAACAATTGAAACAAATTTATGCCGCCGGCGGACCAAAGACTTGGAAGGAAATCGACCCAACGTGGCCCGACCGAGCCCTGAAAATTTACTCTCCAGGAACAGATTCTGGAACCTTCGATTATTTCAAGGAAGCAGTTGTCGGCAAAGAAGGCAAGGTTCGCTCTGATATAAGCGTCTCCGAAGATGACAATGTTCTTGTTCTGGGAGTCAGTGGCGACCAAGATGCGATTGGATTC
>JBEELA010000121.1:0-3015 GCA_041168365.1 Planctomycetota bacterium | reverse complement strand
CACGAACTCATCGACTGTCATCTTTGCAATTTGGGCCTGCGTCATACTCGGATTTCTCCGCTCAGTTGCGTGGTGAGAATTGTGACAAGTCGTGCTACATGAGGATCGATTTCTTCACGGCGAAGTGTTCGGTCCGCTGCGCGAAAGTCCATTCGGAAGGTGACTGATTTACGGTCATCGCCAATCTTTTTTCCACGCCAATTCCCGACGAATGAAATCGATTCGAGGTGTGGCAATTCTGCAGCGCGCACAGTGGCTTCGAGTTGCGCCCATGTGACCGTATTGGCAAGAATCACTGAAAGATCTCGATCGAGAGTTGGGCTGTTTGCAAGTGGTTGAGCACGCGGAGTGGGTGGATATCCCTGCGCAAGAAGCGACCAGTCAAGTTCTGCTGCGGCGATTGGTGCATCCAATCCTGCAGCGGAAAGTGCTTTCGCATTGACCAACCCCAACACGCCAACTACGTTCTCGTCGATGACCAAATATCCAACGGGATTAAGTGCATTCACTGCAACTGATTCGAAACTGCCGATTGGGGCGGCACGCACTTCGATGCGGGCGTGCGCTCCACGCAATTCGCGTGCGACTCGTTCCGCTGATCCACGCACGAGCCGATAGAGCGATTCTGCATCTCCAGTTTCGCCGACAACCATTCCCATCATTCGCCGTTCTTGATGACTTTGTGATGCAAGCCAAAAAGCTGCTGCATGTTCGAAGAGTCGAACATTCGCATTGCCACGATCTCGATTCAATTTGAGCGATTGAAGGAGACTTGCAAGCAAGGATGGGCGCAGAATGGGTTCGCCGAGTGCTCGTTCGTCTTCTATTCGAAGAGTTGCGATCGCACTCGTAGTAAAAGCGCTCGCTGCGCGCTCCGAAATGAGGGTTGGTGAAACGGTTTCCACATAGCCAAGCCCTGCGAGGCAATTTTTAGCCGTTCGGACTGCATCGACCGCAGGTTGAGGTCCAACTGGTCGAATGCTGACACGATCATTCATCGGCACTCGGTCAAGTCCAACAAGTCGAACGACTTCTTCGATCAGATCGATTTCGCGGGTGATGTCGATTCGCCTTGGAGGAATCTTGCATGCAATAATTTTGTCGGAGACGCTTGGCGCAAAACCAAGCACAGTCAGAATCCTCACGATTTCGCTTTGTGAGATGTCAAAGCCTGCGATTGAGAGAAGCCTTTCAACGCGCAGGCTGACTGTGTTGATCGCAGGGAGCGGCGATCCAGCTGTAACGGATCCGCCGAGTGCGGTGCCGCCGGCAGTTTCAAGAATCAAAGAAACCAATCGCTCCGCAGCTTCATCCACTTCGGCTGGATGAACGCCGCGCTCGAATCGATAACTGGAATCGCTTGAGATTCGCGTGCTTCGACCAGTGCGTCGAACTGCAACCGGGTCGAACGATGCCGCTTCGATGACTACGTCCGTTGTCTTATCCGTGACGGCAGTAAGCGCTCCACCTTTCACTCCAGCAAGCGCAACAGGTCGCTCGCTGTCAGCGATCACTAACTCACCACCAGTAAGTTTTATTGATTTCGCGCCATCTCCGATTGGCAAAAACTCTTCACCCGCATTCGCGCTGCGAATTTTGATTGAATTGCCACGCAGAGTCGCCAGATCGAAGACATGCGAGGGCTGTCCATATTCGAAAAGCACAAAGTTGGTGCAGTCCACCACATTATTGCGTGGGATTTGACCAATGGCGATGAGGCGTTGTTGAAGCCACGCAGGGCTTGGACCAATCTTCAGGCCGCGAATGACACGCGCCGTATACCGCGGACAGCGAAGTGGATCATGATTCTCGACCGTGATTGCGGTGGACGAGGATTCATTCGAACGAGGAGCGTTCACACGAGGAAGCTGAATGGTTCGATTCGTTGCAGCGGCAATCTCGCGCGCAAGACCAAGATGCGAGAGGCAATCACCACGATTGCTGGTGGTCTCGACCTCCTGAGCGATGTCATCTCCCGCAACTAGCTCGGAAGATTCACAAGGAAAGCCGACCGCCGTGAGAACATCTGCTTGCTCCTGCGCCGAAGCGGGGGAGGACAAATATTCGTTGATCCAATTCACGCTAGTTCGCATGTGATGGGTAAGACTACCGAATGCTGTGCCGTATCACGCTCTCGCCATAAAGAGATTCTTTGGTCGATGTGTGATGTTCATTGTGATAACTCAGACCGAAATCTGCGGTTCAGACTCAATAGCCGGAGCTGTTATTGGTTCTGCTCACTCTGTTCGGATTGCCTTGAGTTTCCATGACGGCCAGATCTGCGTCGGTCGGATAAAAGATTCTGTGCCTAACTTTGTAGATCTGCCGGAAAACCTTGTTATAGAACCGCCCCCAAAGAACATTCAACTGCTGATTGTCCTCTGCGACCTCATATGAAGGGACTTTCTCAGCTGGATTTATGCCAGCCTTCTGGCAAAGTTTTGGAAAAATTTCTTTCAAGGCGAAGTCGTACAATTCAAGATCTAATCGATTGTGATTTCGTGCCAGTTCGACCATTCGGGGATCGGCGTTCAGGCCTGTTTGGATTTGGTTGTTCTTCGCTGAATTCAGGCGTTTGTAGTTTAAGTTGAGTGGGCACGGAGCGAGCTTTTCAAAAAGTTTTAATGACAGATTGAATTTTTCTGTAAAGCCGATGAAGTGGCAACGTTCGAGAAACCGCTTTGCTTTATCGAGATTTGCCTCGCCGGCCATAAACTGCACTTGATGATTATTCAGTCCTTTTCTGTTCTTAAGGCTGTCTTCAAAGCTTGCTCGGTTTGTTCCTAGAAGGACGGAAGCCTGATAGGACGAAAATGTCCGTGCAATTGGTTCGCGTAAAAACGTACCGTAAAATGGGTCAGGTATGGAATACTGAAGGGGATCATTGATGTTGTGTCCAGTGATGGCGCGAAGTCTTGGGTAAAACCTTTTGACAAACTTCAGATCTGCATGGCTAAACAAATCTCGGCGGGTTTGATCCGAATGGCAGCAAGAAGCACCAAAATTTTTCTGCAA
>JBEELA010000120.1:0-7853 GCA_041168365.1 Planctomycetota bacterium | reverse complement strand
GCAAGAACATTCGCATGCTCGAAAGAGAACTTGGCAAGAAGTTTGGCAGCGCGCGCAATCCACTCTTGGTCTCAGTGCGATCTGGCGCTGCGGTTTCTATGCCAGGCATGATGGACACGATTTTGAATCTCGGCCTGACCGATGAAGTTGTCGCAGGAATGGCAGCGGCAACGGGCAATCCACGATTTGCATATGACGCATATCGCAGATTGATCAATATGTTCGGTGATGTGGTGATGGGAGTTGATCATCACCGCTTCGAGCGCGTCTTCAATGAAATCAAAGCGAAGTACGGCACCACAGAAGACACAGCTGTTCCAGTCGAAGGATTGAAAGAACTTTGCGCGGCATACCAAGCTGTCTATAGAGAGCATGTTGGCAAGCCGTTCCCACAAGATCCAATGAAGCAACTCGAAGCTGCAGTCGGCGCGGTTTTCGAGAGTTGGAATGGCGCGCGCGCAATTTCATATCGCCAGATCAATGGAATCAAGGGCCTTGCTGGAACTGCAGTCAATGTGCAGGCGATGGCATACGGAAACATGGGCGAAGATTCCGGCACTGGCGTCGCATTCACCCGCGATCCTTCGACTGGCGAGAATGTTTTTTATGGCGAATTCCTGATCAACGCGCAGGGCGAAGATGTTGTCGCAGGGATTCGAACGCCTCTCCCGATCAGTCAGATGGAAAGGTGGAATGCCAAAGTATGGAAGCAGTTGCTTCAAGTTCGCAAGAAATTGGAACGACATTATCGCGACATGCAGGACATCGAATTCACCATCGAGCGTGGTCGTTTGTTTATGTTGCAGACTCGAAATGGAAAACGAAACGGCGTCGCAGCAGTGCGCGCTGCCGTGGAAATGGTGCGCGAAGGATCGATCAACGAAAAAACTGCGCTGAAAAGAATCCCCGCAGGAGATCTTGTTCAGTTGCTCTTGCCGTATTACCGAACCGAAGACAAGCGCGGCGTTGAAATCTTGACCAAGGGAATTGCGGCTAGTCCTGGTGCGGCATCTGGAAAACTCGCATTCACCGCAGCAGAAGCGGTCGCGCGCGCAGCAGCAGGCGAGGATGTCCTGTTGATTCGCAAAGAAACTTCTCCTGAAGATGTTGCGGGTATGCATAAGGCCGTTGGAATCTTGACCTCCACAGGTGGCAAGACAAGTCACGCTGCTGTTGTTGCAGTGGGTTGGGGCAAGTGTTGCGTTGTCGGAGCTGGAGAACTTTCGATCGACACCGAAGCTGGAACGCTGACGGTGAAGGGCAGAACGTTCGGTCGAAACGACATTCTTTCCATCGATGGCTCGACTGGCGAAGTGATGCCAGGCGTTGTTGCTCGCACCATTCCAGAGGCAATTTCAGGAGATTTCGCGCAAGTGATGAAGTGGTCAACAAAGCACGCAACGATGGGAGTTCGCGCGAATGCGGACACGCCAGCGGATGCGAAGCGCGCGCGGGAATATGGCGCGATTGGAATCGGTCTTTGTCGCACCGAACATATGTTCTTCGAATCGGATCGCATTAAAGCGGTTCGCCAAATGATTCTGTCAACCGAAGTTTCGCAGCGCGAAGCAGCGTTGGCGCGATTGCTTCCATATCAACGAAGTGATTTCATCGGCATTTTTACGGCGATGGATGGCCTGCCTGTGACGGTGCGATTGCTGGATCCACCGCTGCACGAATTTGTTCCGCATGATGAAGCGGCGCAGCAGATTCTCGCTGATGAAGCAGGGGTTCCGCTTGTTGATGTTCAACGGCGCGTGTCACAATTGCATGAAGCGAATCCAATGCTTGGGCATCGCGGTTGTCGTTTGGCTGTGACCTATCCCGAGATTCTTGTGATGCAAGTGCGAGCGATTGTCGAAGCGGCAATCGAATGCCGACAGAATCGAATCGACGCTCGACCCGAGATCATGATTCCGTTGGTTGGGACACGCAAGGAACTTGCGATTCTGCGCACATTGACCGAACAAACACGCGATCTTGTTTTCAAGGAGCGCGGCTTTAAGAAGTTCGAGATTCTCATTGGCACGATGATTGAAATTCCTCGCGCTGCCGTCACTGCAAACGAAATTGCTGAAGTGGCGGAGTTCTTCTCGTTTGGCACGAACGACTTGACGCAGATGACATTTGGATTCAGTCGCGACGACATCGCATCTTTTATGCCGGCATATTTGGAAAAAGCAATCGTCGACAGCGATCCATTCCAGTCGATCGATGTGGGTGGTGTTGGTGCGCTTGTTTCGATGGCATGTCAAAAGGGACGCTCCGTCAAGCCGGATTTAAAGCTCGGCGTGTGCGGAGAGCATGGCGGCGACCCATCATCGATTCGATTCTTCCAAACGTGCGGACTTGATTATGTTTCGTGTTCACCATTCCGTGTGCCTGTCGCACGGCTGGCTGCTGCTCAGGCGGCGATGAAATGATTCATACATGTCGCCTGTGTATATGCGCACTTCTTGGCGCAGCATCGGCGACATGTTTGGTCGCAGTGGGTTGTCAAGAGCCTGCAGCGGTTGAGAGCCTAGAGCGAACAGCCGTCGATTCATATCGTCGGCCTGATCCTGTTCCTGTCTTTGCTCCCATCATTTCTCCGCGGCGATATTCAGCACCTTTTTCTGACCTTTCTATCCAAATTAATGGACGAATGGATGAGCCTGCATGGAGCGCCGCACCATGGACTGATGATTTTGCGGACATTGAAGGATCGACGCGAGCAACGCCTTTACAGCGAACGCGAGTCAAGATGCTTTGGGATGCGAAGTATTTGTACATCGCAGCGGACTTGGCCGAGAGCGACTTGTGGGCAACATTGAAGACGCACGACGAAATTGTTTTTCAAGACAATGACTTCGAGGTCTTTGTCGATCCCGATGGTGATACGCGGGAGTATTACGAAATCGAAGTGAACGCATTCGGAACTATTTTTGATCTTTATCTCCCGCAGCCGTATCGAGCCGCCGGGAAAGCTGATCACGATTGGACAGCAGAGGGAATGCGAGTAGCGATTCATCTCGATGGAACGCTGAATGATTCGCGCGATACTGACAAAGGTTGGCAAGTTGAGATGGCGATTCCATGGACAGCATTTGCGCCGGTTGCGCAACCCGATGGCGAGCCGACATTTCAGCGCTCATCTCGACCGCCAATCATTGGAGATTCGTGGCGAATCAATTTTTCTCGTGTGCAGTGGACGCTCGAGAAACGCGATGGTTCGTACGCAAAAGTTGCAGGAACGCCAGAATACAATTGGACATGGACGCCTCAATGGGCGATCGATATGCACCTTCCGCAGTGGTGGGGATTCGTGACGTTTGTTGGTCCCACAGTTCAGAAACAGGAGAAGTCAAAATGAAACGCACAGGACCAAAAGATCCAGTCCGACATCAAAGTTCAATTATGGAGTTGCTTGACATTTCACCATCGGGTACGGGGCTCTATCCACAGATGGTCCAGCGTATGTTGAGTGCGGCTGAAGTGATCGCAATGCCAAACGACATTCAGATGATTCTTGCACGACCGAAGAACGAGATCATCGTTCACTTCCCTGTGCTGATGGATGATGGCGAACATCGGATGTACACCGGCTATCGCATTCAACACAACGATGCGCTTGGACCATTCAAGGGTGGAATGCGATTTGCGCCGTTGATGTCGCAGAGCGATCTGGGTGGATTGGCAATGTTGATGATGCTCAAATGCGCGCTGCTGCGATTGCCTTTCGGTGGTGCAGCTGGAGGAGTGGTGTGCGATCCGCGCGTTCTCTCTCGTGATGAATTGATGCGCGTCGTGCGTCGATACGCATCTTCGATTGCGCATCACATTGGACCTGATTACGACATTCCAGGTCCGGATGTCGGTGCAGATAGCCAAGTGATGGCCTGGTTTGCAGATACAGCATCTCAGATGACACCCGACCGGAATCGTCAGGGAATGAGGGCGATTGTCACTGGAAAACCAATCGAAATTGGCGGCGCAAATGGGCGCGAGATTGCGACTGGAACAGGTTTTATTCACATGTTGCGTGACATCCTGCCGGAATTCAATAAGAAGCTGCATGGTCTGCGATTTTCAGTCTGCGGCTTTGGAAAAATGGGAAGCCAAGTCGCGCGCCTCTTGACTGCAGAAGGCGCAGTGATGGTTGGCGTGCTTGATAATCAAGGTGGAATCCTTTCTGCTGCGGGTATCGAACCCGAAGCAGCAGCAGAGCGAATGCGTTCCAATGGAAGCTTGGACGGAGTTGCAGGAACGAAAGTGGTGAATGAGGAAATGTTCTTCCGCGAGCCCGTCGATTTGCTCTTGCTTGCCTCAGGCGAGCAGAGCATGTCTCGTCAATGCGCTGAATGGGTCGCTGCACCAATCATCGCAGAGGTTGCTCACGCTCCTTGGACTGCTGATAGCGATGACATTCTTTTTCAGCGCGGCGTCGAAGTCTTGCCGTCTGTTCTTTGCAATGCGGGTGCGGTGGTCGGATCGTTTCTCGAATGGACTCAGAATCGCACATTCATTCCATGGACAACTGCGCAGTTCGATAAAGAAATCGAGCAAGCAATGGTGTTGGCAACGCGCCGCATGAAATTGGCGCGAATGCGGTTTGAGTGCGACTGGCGCACGGCGGCATACGCGGCGGCACTCGAACATCTCGGACGCGTGTACGAATTGCGCGGCGTCTTTCCATAAAGAGACATCATGCCTTCAATTTTTACGCGGATCATTCTTCGAGAAATTCCATGTCACGAGGTCTATCGCGACGAGAATGTCATTGCATTTCTGGATATCGCTCCGCTCTCTGTGGGTCACGTGCTTATTGTGCCAGTGGAAGAGCGTGAATTCCTGCATGAATTGAGCGAAGAAAGCGCCGCAGCAATCGGTCGTGCATTGCCGCGCGTCGCTCGTGCGGTGATCGCTGCGACAGGTGCGACGGCATACAACGTTCTTCAGAATAATGGCGCGGCGGCTCATCAAGCCGTGCCGCACGTTCATTTTCACATAATCCCAAAGTATGGCGAAGGATCTGGAGTGGGTTGCGGCTTAGGCGTTCATTGGAATGCGGGACAACTCGCGTCCGCTGATGCGACGAAGTTGGTTGCCAAGATTCGGGAGCACATCAAGATATGAGTGGGTACGCATCGCCGTCTGGTCGTCCACTCGATCAATGGCCTGATGCGCTCGAGGCGACCATCGCGCGTTGTGCAAGTTGGCGATCGGTGACGGTTGTGCGTGAAACTGCATCGACTCAAGATCACGCACGAAATTTACAAGTGGGAGATGTGGTGATTGCAGGTCGACAGACCGCCGGGCGCGGGCGACTTGGCAGAGTGTGGATTGATACTGCAGAAGATGGACTTGCGCTCAGTGCAAATGCCGCTGCCGATTCTCCGCATTGGATTTCGCTTGCTGCGGCAATTGCTGCAGCGCAATCGATCGAAGATCTTTGCCGTCGTGCAACAGGTGGCGCGCCGATTGTTCGATTGAAATGGCCCAATGATCTTGTGATTGCACAGAAGAAAGTTGGTGGAATCTTGGTCGAGCGAAATGATCGATCAGCGACGATTGGCATCGGCATCAATTGCACTCAGCGTGCGTTTCCTGCGGAGCTTTCTTCACGCGCTACGAGTCTTTTGCTTCAGGGCTTTGCAATCGATCGACTTGATCTTGCGCGGATCTTGCTGGAGCGTTTGGACTTTTGGATCGCCGCATCGGAAGCGGCAATTGCCGAAGAATTCGCTGTGCGTGATTGTCTTGCTGGAAATCAAGCGTCCTTTCGCACTCCAAACGGGATTGTTGATGGTCATGTCTTGCGCGTCGATCCTTCGCAGGGGATCGTTGTGAGGACAAGTCGAGGTGATCAACATCTTCCTGCGGCAACGACCAGCGTTTTTGTTCCTGAAGATCGTCTGTAAATGCCCAAGACAGCCATTGTCGCTTTCTGATGCTCACGCTTTGATACTTGTTCAATTCAGCGTATTCTGCGTTTTCGAATGAACGCTTGCCGTTTCATAATCACGACTTGCACCACTCTTTGCGCAATCGCTGCGAATGCTTCCGCGCAGACTCCACTGCCTGGTGAGCAGGATCATTCGACAAGAGATGTTGATACTTCGATGAATCATCCGGTCGATCCCAAGGTTGCCGATCGTGGTGTGCTGACAATGCCTGGTCGACAAATGCCATACGAACTCGCGATGCCGCAAGGATTTGATCGTGTGTACGGCGTTCCTGGACAGGCTGGAATGTTTTATCGTGCTAACGGAGGTTTGTTTTTGGTCTTCGACCAAGGTGAATACAAGCAGGATAAAAAAGGAACTGAGTATGCGATGGTTCCTGCGGGAGCTGTGTATTACATCGGCAAGCCAGACTGGTCGAGAATCGTTCGCAAGAGTAAGGTCGCCGCGAGTGCGATCAATTCTCAGCAGGAGATTCGCGCGAAAGCGCAACTAAATTCGAGCAACGCTGCCAAGTCAGCGACGGTTTCAGATGCAGGTACGGTTTCAAATACAGGCGAGCGCATGGACGAGATTGCTTCGACTTCTCTTGCAGTTCAGGCCGAAAGCGATCTTGCCGTGCATGCGCGGATCGGCACTGAATTGCCGCAGGTAGTTGGAAGTGAAGTTGGGTATGGAAGTGGCTTTGCGAGACGAACCGCTCAAAGTGATTCGGCTGGGACGGTTTCGAGTGAAACCGATTCGATGGAAGATTCGAATTCAAATGACTTTCAATCGGAAGCGCCTGATGCTGCTGCATGGGCGGGGACGTTGCCACGAGGAGTCGATCGTTCGTTTCTTGTCGGCACGGGCGCTGATGTTCGGCCAAGAATCTTGGTGGACTTCATCTATCGTCAAGAACGATTATCAAAACTTTTTCTTCGTGCAGCAAGTTTATCCCAGCAGAAGTGAGCATGTTGCGCGTCAAGACAATCGCAGCATTGTTGGTCTCGCACGCAGTGCTTGTGCCGCTTTCAGAAGTTGTTGCGCAGAATCAGTCAATGTCTCAGACGCCGCGAGTGGAATCTCTATCTCCCATTGTGTTCAAAGACTTGCCAGGGACGCAGGAAATTGCCACAACACTTCAGACTCCTATTGCAGTACGCGGTTCTGTTTTGATTCTGCCAATCGTGCGCCGAAATTCGCAAGTCGCATGGCCTGCATCGATCATTCTTCGACTTGAAGATGGTCGGCGAATCACTGGCAGAACAGCGCAGATCGAGTCGCACGAACTTCAACGATCGGAGTGGGAGTCGCCAAAGCAAGTCACAGGAACAACAGAGCCCAAAGGGGATGAGGATGTTGTTCTCTTGGTGCCACTACCGACAGATGGCGCTGACGAAATCTATTTGGCAGATCAGAAGATCAATCCAATATGGATGGACGGATTGTCAATGCCACTGGTGGCAAGTCGAACGGATCTTTCGCTCAACGATGCGGACCTGCCAGATCCAGCAGCCCCGAGCGAGTATTTTCGCGCAATTTTGCAGGCGTATCGCATGGGTATCACGCCACCGCCACCCGTCGGTGGAGAAATTGACGTGCTCTACGCACGAGCGATTGCTGGTCTTTGGTCGGCTGCAATTGCACGTCTGGAAATGAACGATGCGGTGATTTCCAAAAAACTTCTCGGCAATATTGCGGGGCGTGCTAATGGTTTGATCAATGAGAAGCAAGTCTCCATGGCTGCATGGAAAACAGATATCGATGAACTTAACTCGCTTCTTGGAATATTGCTTGCTCCTAATACCGATGGACTCGTGATCGTTGTAGGCGCTAATCTTTGGCTCGAGAATCATTCGCCGCTGCTTTGTTGGGTTGTACATGTGGAAGGCGATTCTGTCTTTATTGGCGTTGCGAATCCATCTCCAG
>JBEELA010000119.1:0-3036 GCA_041168365.1 Planctomycetota bacterium | reverse complement strand
TGTCGTCGGCGCACTCTTGACTGTGCGCGCTCTGCACAAAGGCACACGCGACTTCAATCCAAAGAAGAGACATCTGCGCCCAACGCGTGAAATGACGTGGCGCATCGCGCGCATCGGCATCCCAAATTTCGCCGAAGGCATTGCACTGTGGGGCGTCAATCTTTTCGTAATGATTTTTATTGGAATGATCGCTCACAATCGAATGGCTCAAGGCAAAGTTGGCGATGGATTGATTGGCGCGCACATGATCGCCGTGCAGTGGGAATCCTTCTCGTTTCTCCCTGGATTTGCCATGGGAATCGCAGCTGGTGCCCTTGCGGGGCAATACATCGGGGCAGGAAATGTTCCACAAGCCCGCCGAGCAATTACCGCTTCACAATTGTCGGCTGCACGATCATGGGATTGCTTGGAATCGTCTTCATTTTCGCTGGTGAACCGCTGACTCGAGTGATCAGCAGCCAAGAAATTCACCTGCAGGAAGTTCCGCCGATCTTGATGACCTGCGGCTTTATTCAAGTCTTTTTTGCACTCGCAATGGTCATCCGAAATGGTCTGCGCGGAGTCGGCGATACGACGGCCTGCTTGGTCATCACAGTCATCAGCAGTTACTTCATTCGACTTCCATTGGCGTGGGCGCTTGGAGTTTGGTTGGATTATGGGCTGCTTGGAATTTGGATCGCACTCTCTGGAGAACTTGTCGTGCGCGGATCACTTTTCCTTTGGCGATTCCGTTCCAAAGGGTGGGAGCGCTTGCGCGTCTGATTCGTCGGCTGGAGTTGGAGGTAAAGGGCCAAAGTTCGCAGTCCCAGTTGAAGATCCAGTTGAAGACCCAGCTGTAGACCCAGCTGTAGACCAAGTTGAAGACCAATTGGTGTTCGGCGACACATAGATCATCACGGCAACCGTCAGTACCGTCCCTGCCAAAAGTGCAAGGATCGGAGTCAAGACTGCAATCGACGCACGCAGACCAGAAACTTTGTGCAATGAGGCGAATGCGTAAATCATTGCAACTGCCATCCAAATCAAACTGATGACAGAAATATAAAATCCGCAGCAAGGAACTGCACTGATTAGAAATGGTCCAGTACAGAACAGCGTTGCACTGAGCGAACTGTTCAGCGGTCTACGAACTCCCCCGCTCATACGCAGAATTACATGAGCACAACTTCCCCAGAGCACAAAAAATATCTGTCCAAAAAGTGCGGATCCGAGGATGATTCCCAGAAACATCGCGATGAATATCAAAGCAGATTCAAGACCCGAGGAGAATTGTGCAGACGATAATCCAAACAGGAAGACGAACGGTAAAGTTGTAAAGGCGATGCCCACCGTTGCGCACAACAGTGAAAAGACCAATGCACTGCGAAGATTCGTGCGCTCTGGAAGTGTTCTCCCAACACGAGTGGGGTTGGACATTGATTGGCCTACCGATCGCCAGAACGCGCGCCAATATCCCAAGCGAAAACGTTCACTCCATGGATGCACATCATCCATCGCATGACTGCCGTCCGTGTTCGGCTGAGGAAGCGCACGCATCTGAGTGAGATCGATGGGCTGACTGCATTGAGAGCACATAAAGGCACGAGGTACTGGAAGACCTTGCTCATCCGATCCTGCGTAAGCGTGCTCGCAGTGTGGACAAAGAAACTGTGCGGCAAATGGACGAAAACGGAATTGATCGAATTGCCACTGACGACCGCATTCGGGACATGCGCCGGGCTTCATATTCCAAAGTTCATAATCGCAACCACGACAGCGCATCAGCTTGCTTCACCAACTCGGCGCACCCGAGCAGAGGGGATGCCAAGTTGCTCCCGATATTTCACCACCGTTCGTCGAGCGAGTGGGATACCTCTCTCCTTCAATGCAAGAGAGATTGCCTGATCAGAGAGCGGCTTGGATTTTTCTTCTCCTGCGATAATTTCTCCGACGATTGCCTTAACTGCGACCCATGAAATATCGCTGCCTGATTCTGTCTCTGTGCCACCGGCGAAAAGTTTTCGCAATTCGAATGAGCCGCGTGGCGTCACGATCCATTTACCTGCAACTGTTCTGCTGATTGTGCTGACATTCATCCCAAGTTTTTTAGCGACCTGAGTCATCGGTAGCGGCTTGAGCGATCCGCCGCCAGAATCCAACCATTCGCGCTGATTTGCGATCACATCGTTCACAACACGCAGAAGTGTCGCACCGCGTTGCTCTATTGCATCGATAAACCACCGTGCGCGGCGAATGCCGTCATTCAACATCAATTTTGTTGCAGCGTCCGTCTTCTTCGCCTTGGACAATCGCAAATATTCTTCGCTGACTTGCAGATTCGGCAGAACTCCACTGGCCAACCGCGCCGAATATGCGTCGGTCGCCGTGTCATATTCGATGATGACATCGGGACGAACGATTGGCGCGCTCTCAACTTTCAATGATCGACCTGGCGCTGGATTGCAATGTCGAAGGCAATCTCGAGCAATGTCAAGTCGCTCGCTTGTCCAACCGTGGCGCTGTCGAATGGCGGTGAGACGATTCGATTCTAAATCACGCAAATCATTCTCGACAAGAAGTCTTGCGTCAGCGAAACTTGTATCGCCCGCAATCGCATCTTCATTTTTTTCGCGCGCATTCAACTGCAAGATGAGCGATTCGCTCAAATTGCGAGCAGCCATGCCGGGCGGTTCGAGATGCATTTGCAAACGCTTGAGAGCTTCGATCAAAAGTGCAGCAGTCGGAGTCTCGGCGCCGAGTTCTCTGGAATCCGCAGCAATTTCTTCGATCGAACGAATCAGAAAACCATTCTCTCCGATGTTAGAAATCAACACTCGGCCTGCAGACATAATGGGATTTGGCGCTTCGCAGAGCGCCCATTGATCCAAAAGTATCTCCTCGAAACTCTGTCCGCTCGACGGTGCACTTTCCAAAGCGGCCGAACGTGAATCGAACTCCCCTTCACGTCGCGCAACTTCTCTCCATGTTTCAGCGGTTTCATCGTCACCCATGCGCTCATGTAATTCTTGGGCGCGTTCGAATCGATCCGCGCCCATC
>JBEELA010000118.1:0-3038 GCA_041168365.1 Planctomycetota bacterium | reverse complement strand
GGATCCAAAGGTGGCCAAGTTGTTTGGCAGCAATATGTCATTGGGTATTTCTGGATGGCCAACGAACTCGGCGGCATCATTAATCAACCACCGATTCTCATTGAAAGCGAGAACGGAGCAAGCATTGCGGCAGCGAGTTCGTCGGGACAAGTTGCTCTATTAGATGCAGACACAACACGACAAATCTGGCGCAAGACTCTCGGCGGTGCGATTCAGGGAAATCTCGGAGTTGGCGCGAATGCGATCTATGCCGCATGCGAAGATCGGTCGATCTCTGCGCTTGAAGTGTCCAACGGCAATCTTCGTTGGCGATATCAGACCACACAACCTTTGTCGAGTGATGTTTTCTGCGACGGCGAATTGGTTTACTTACAAGTGACTGGTGAAGGCTTGTTGGCTCTTCAAGCGAAACCTCTTGCAGATGACGCGACATTTTCCAGAGATGGCGTGATGAAATGGAAATGTATGGTTGCGGGAAAACCACTCTGCAAAATTGGATCGCGAATCCTTTTGTGGGATTTGGCATCTCACACACTGACAACTGTGGAAACAAGTAATGGAATAGTTGTTGCGACAATCACTTTGCCAAAGGTTTCTCAGGTTGCTGTCTCGGGCCCACTTGATCCAGACATGTTTCTCATGAACACAGATGGCACCGTGCAAAGATGCGAAGCGATTGTGCGAACGAACTCCGCCGAACCCGCAAAAATAGCACCATGAGCGAACTCGTACCAGTTCGTCGCGCACTGCTCTCGGTCAGCGATAAGAAAGATCTTGTTGCATTTGCTCGTGCACTTGTGGAGCACGGGATTGAAATCGTTTCAACTGGCGGCACTGCAACCGCTTTGACTGCACAGGGAATCCCTGTGATTCCCATCGAACAACTCACTGGCTTTCCAGAAATGATGGACGGCCGACTGAAGACACTGCATCCACGGGTTCATGGTGGATTGCTTGGTAAGCGAGACTCTGCGTCGCATCTCGCCTCTATGACCGAACACGGAATCGCTCCGATCGATTTGGTTTGTGTCAATCTCTATCCATTCGAGGCGACCATTCGCCGCGATGGTGTGACGGATGAAGAGGCGATTGAAAATATTGATATTGGTGGGCCAAGCATGATTCGCTCTGCATCGAAAAACTTTTCGCATGTCTGCGTCGTGACAAATCCCGATCAATACGACCGTGTTTGCGCCGACTTGCGCAATCACAGTGGTTCGACGACAGGAGCGTTGCGCCGCGAACTTGCAGCCGCAGCATTTTCACGCACTGCTGCATATGACAGCGCCATCAGCGCATGGTTTGACTCGAAAGCGAATCGTGATTTTCCAAACGTGATGACGGTCAACTTGGTGAAATCTGATGAGCTTCGTTATGGCGAAAATCCACATCAACGCGCCGCCGCGTACATCTCGCCAGGTTCGCGCGAGCCCGCCGTTGTGGGCGCGCCACTCCTGCACGGAAAAGCTCTTTCTTACAACAACCTTCTCGATGCAAGCGCGGCTTTGGAATTGGTCCAAGACTTGACGGATCTCGATGCGAATCAATTCGCATGCGCAATCATCAAACATACGAATCCATGTGGAGCGGCGATTGCCGATTCAGCATCCGATGCATTTCTGCGTGCATACGCTGGCGATCCAATTGCGGCATATGGAAGCATCGTTGCATTCAATGGAACGATTGATGCGGCAACGGCTCAACTGATGGTTGAAGGCGATCGATTCTTGGAAGTGGTCATTGCGGAGAAGTTCGAAACTGCAGCGTTCGAAGCGCTTTCACAAAGATGGAAGAATGTTCGACTGATTGCACTTGGGGCGATTCGACATCGAGTTGATCGACCTCTTGCACTTCGCTCAATTCCTGGAGGGATGCTGGTCCAAGAGCGCGACACCCTGCCAGTGCGCGCTGCATCTTTCGAACATGTTGCAGGCCCCGCTGCGACACCGGCAGTCTTAGCCGATGCAGCGTTTGCATTCACCATCGCAAAGCATCTCAAGTCCAACGCAGTTTGTATCGCAAGTGGCGGAATTCTTTGGGGAGCAGGCACAGGACAAATGGATCGTGTCGCAAGTTGCGCCATTGCAATCGAAAAATCAAAGGCGAAGTTCTCCGCAGGGAACGGGGCGATCCCCGTTGTGGGCAGTGATGCGTTCTTCCCCTTTGCAGATGGGCCAGAACTTCTCATTCGTGCTGGCGTTAAATGCATTGTGCATCCAGGAGGTTCGAAACGTGATGCAGACACCACTGAATTATGCGCGAAGCATGGTGTGACCTGCCTGATTGCTGGATCGAGGCACTTTCGCCACTGAGCGACTCTCGTTACGATCAAGCCAATGACCCCAGTCGTACTTGAACATCCTTCTCTCGCCGCTATCAAGCGCGCTTTCCCCGATGCCAAATTGCAAGTGGCGGAGTTTCGCCGACAAACCACACTCCTTGTGCCCGCTGCGAAATGCCATGAGATCCTGCGCTTTCTGCGAGATGATCCAGAATGTGATTACAACATGCTTCTCGATCTTGGCGGCATTGATTATCTTGGATACCCCGCTCCCCAACCTGCGCGATTTGCAGTGGTCTATCACTTGGTGAGCTATCGATTCAATCAGAGGTTGCGCGTCAAGGTCTCTTTGGATCCATCGCTTGAAACCACTGGCATCCAAGATGATCCAGCTCTCTATCTTGATTCCGCCACCGATCTTTGGGCCGCAGCAGAATGGGCAGAACGCGAAGTCTTCGACATGTTCGGTATTCGCTTCAGAGGTCATCCTGATTTGCGACGAATCTTGATGTGGAAGGACTATCCCGCACATCCGCTTCGCAAGGATTACCCCCTTCGTGGACGCGGCGAACGCGAGCATTACCAGCGAGCTGCACGCAGCGATGGATCAACGGGTGCTGGAATCTAGGGAAATTTTTTCGGTCGAACGGGGCTATAAAGTGGCTAAGCCGAGTCCCAAAGTTGTCTTTTCATCAAAAAACGGTTGTTTTGATTTAAAGTGCTTTTACATAGGTATTTCCCTTCCAAAGACTTAAAA
>JBEELA010000117.1:0-2779 GCA_041168365.1 Planctomycetota bacterium | reverse complement strand
CGAAGCGGGGGAGGACAAATATTCGTTGATCCAATTCACGCTAGTTCGCATGTGATGGGTAAGACTACCGAATGCTTCGCCGTGTTACTCTGTCGACATGAAGAGATGGTTTGTTCGATCTGCGGTGTGCATACTTTTCGCCTTTTTCGCTTTGGTCCCTTGTGTTTTGCTGGGATGCACCGATGTGCGAACCACGCGTGTCGATCTGTCCAAGACACCTGAAGATCTCTCGGTCGATATCACGATTCTGACCGGAATCTATGCAAAGGATTTGCCTCAAGCGCATCTTCGTCAGGGCAAGTTCACAGTGCTTTCGGATGGGAGTTTGCGCAGCGATTATGGCGACAGCCTGAACTTTTTGACCCGGCCAGCACCAACGCGTTGGCTGTACCAGAGTCAACTCGATGGACTTTGGAAATTGGCTGGAGATGAAGGGTGGCTCGATACATCCTCATCAACCATTGATGTTTGGCCAGGATCATTGCGCCCTGCAAAGAATGAAATTATCTACATCCTTTTCTTTCATGCAGATGGAATGGATTGGTGGTTCGTGCGACGCTTCCAAACTTCAGACATTCCTGATCCACATGCTGTCGCATTCGTTCGAACTATGTGTGCCTTAGCGTGGTCCACCGATCGAAGCCCAGATCGAAATCTTCCGCATCGATATGACTTTGGTCCAAATCCATACGAGGGATTCACCAAGGCGCCCCCTTGGTCATTCGCAAAGTCAACACCTGTGAAGCCTTGATTGGTTGAACTTGATGAGCATTCATATTCTTTCCACGAAAATGTTTGAAGTTGTCACACTTGTTGCAGCAACAGTGTTGACATCGTGCAACACGCTGCCGACGCAAGAGCGCAATTTTGGAAAGTGTGGCATTGGCTTGGTCATTTGGTTGCGCCAACCAAAGACTTCGCAGTATCAATATTTTACAATTGACGGCGGAATTTTCGCATATGGAGCAGGAGTGACTGCGCTGAATATGAAAACGTTTTGGCAAACAGACCTCAGTATCGAGCAGTGCCAAAAGATTCGCCAGTGCGCGCAAGACGGAGGTTGGTTCAGCGAATCTCCGCCGTCGAGTTCGCCAGAAAAAGGTGATTTTGTCGCAGACATTGCGGTCAATTGGGATGGTGGAAGACAGCAGTTCACTGCCAGTGGGGATCAGCCCTCAGTCAAATTTTTGACTGACTTTTTAATCCAGATCTCAGATAGTCGATTTCAGCGAGCGCTTGATCGTTTGCCGACCGCAGGCGAGCAGCCCAAATAGGGCGCGGTGCCTAAGCAGTGGATTCTTGGGGGATAAGTCGGCAATAAAAAAAGTCTTTTTTTTTGATTCTGCGTGAATAGCTGAATAGGCTTCCTCGGGCGCCAAAGAAAGTTTTTCCGATGAGCGATGAAAACGAAACTCTCCTAGCAGAGCAGTGGGGAACCCGAGTCGAGTCTGCATATCTTGAACACAGAGAGCGCATTGTGGATCTCTTGCGTGCAAAGCATCCATTATCAACAGTCGAAGACGCTATGCAAGAAATTTTTTTGCAGTTGATTTGTAGAATGCCGAAATCGCCACTCGCCAGAGAAGTCGCTCTGAGCGCTGCTTATCTCTTCGAGTGCGTTCGTCGCCGACTTCTGCGCACGCTTGGAAACGATCAACGCAAACTCGAATCCACTCGAAATGCGTGTCGCAGAGGAGCGATCGATTCATCGCACTCCACAAATCAAAAGAGCGATCCAGTTCATTCTGGCGATCCAGATTTTGACGAAGATCAACTCGCTTCTGCGCTTGAGCAGTTGTTGCCGAAGCAACAAGAGGTGCTGCGATTGATTTGTGCAGAAAATGTGCGGCGACACGATGGTTCAAAGTCCCTTGGATGTGACGAAAATTGCTTTGGGGTTCGTAGGCATCGTGCGTTAATCGCGCTGCGCGAAATCTTAATTCGTGACGGAAGACAAATGAACGGAACTGATCCTCGGCGGAAGTCCTCGGTTGCCCCAACTTCTCCACGGCTTACAGACGACACGGCGAGGGAAATATCGCCCTAGAATCGTCACTGAATGCCAGAAGCTGCGCAAATATCTGATCCGATCGTTGGTATTGATTTAGGCACGACTCATTCGCTCGTTGCATTTTGCGATGCCGCAGGACCAAGAATTCTGCAGAGTGAATCGGGTGATCGCATGCTGGCATCTGCGGTGAGATATCAATCTGGCTCCCCAGTAGAAGTGGGTGCAGAAGCTCGGCGTCACGCTGTCGAATTTCCGCTTGACACGGTTTTGAGTGCAAAGCGATTGATGGGGCGATCTTTCGCAGAATCGCAGTCACTGCTTCGTGGTTTTCAATTTGAGGTGGTGGAGGGAACACGCGGACTTGCCGCGATTTCTGTAGGTGGCGCGCGTGTATTGCCGCAAGAAGTTGCAGCAGTCATCTTGAGCGAGTTGCGCCGAACCGCTGAGTTGCAATTAGGTTGCGAAGTTCGGCGTGCAGTCATCACTGTGCCTGCATATTTTGATGATGGTCAAAGACAAGCAACGCGTGACGCAGCACGCTTGGCAGGACTCGATGCAGTGCGCGTTGTGAATGAACCAACTGCAGCAGCACTGGCATACGGCATCGGTCGAAGCGGGCATGCGCAGACGATTGCGGTCTATGACTTCGGCGGCGGAACATTTGACGTTTCGATTTTGCAGGTCATTCCAGAGAGTGTTCCCGGCGATGGGGATTTGTTTCGAGTGATTGCTACTGCGGGGGATACACAGTTGGGTGGAGATGATCTG
>JBEELA010000116.1:0-2813 GCA_041168365.1 Planctomycetota bacterium | reverse complement strand
AGGAATACCGCTGTACTCAAACTTTGCACCGTAGTAAAGCCGACTTGTGTTTGTATCAAATCCCGGGCGGGAGAGATCCCAATCTGTTGTGTCCTCTCCAGCGGTCTGACCAACCATCGTGGTCAGTTTGTAATCGCGCCATGAAAAATCAAAGATGCCTGCGTACATGTAGTTACTCAGCGCAGCGCCCGATCCCCAAATCACATATTGGCGCCCCATCTTTGCTACGAAGTTGTAATCCGGCTTCGCCCCTGTCTGTGTTTGAATCATTCCCGCGAGATTGAATTCATACCAATACAACTCGCCAATTGGATTCTGCCAACCTTCGTCGTTGTATTCAGGACCAACGGCACGCGTGTCATTGAAATCCCATTGGTTATAAAGAAAACGAAGACGGCCGTAGAAACGGTGAGCACCATCAAGTTCGATCGAAGTAAAGAGACGAAGGTCATACACCTGCTCGTATGTCTCCTTGCTCTGCGCAGTATCGATAATGTTGAATGCGTATCGAAATGTGCCTCCATAGTCGACGGTCAATCTCTCGGCGATGGGAGAATTAGAAAAATACGCTTTGCGCATCGATGCGTCATCGTTGTTCAGTTGACGCTGTAGATTTTCTGCTGACTGCGCAGAGGAATCCCTCTGTGGTGCGGAAAATGCCGAATTTGCATTCAAACATAGTCCAAACGCAAAGAGGCAGAGAATCAGATTTTTGCGAAGTACATTGACCACGCAGTCCTCAAAAGTTTTACCACTTGATCCCATTTGTTGCACTCATAAACAAGAGTGTGTCTATTCTACCAATGATGTCCATTCGCGCAGTTATTACTGGAACTGGAAGTGCCCTAACCGACCGCAACTATGGCTCGAGCGCTGCGCTCATTACAAATAGTGGTTTGGTACTGATCGATTGCCCAGATTCCATTCTGCGTGCAATGAAAGATGCGTCAAAGAAGAGCGGAATCGATCTCGACCCGATGAGAATCACGGACATTTTGATCACTCATCTTCATGGGGATCATGTGAATGGCCTGGAAGCTCTCGGATGGAAAAGATGGATCGCTCGACAAAGTGGCAACGGCATCCAACCGAGAATTCATGCGATCGAGTCCGTCGCAAACAGACTCTGGGAGCGGCTTGCGCCTGCCATGGACCAAAACGGAAACGCACAACTTTCTGATTACTTTTCTCTCAACATTCTTGTTCCAGAAGTCGCTATTGCTATCGCGGAACTTCGCGTGGAAGCTCGTTGCTCAGAGCATCTCATTCCTTCGAGTGGCTTTCGCATCTCGTGCAATGGCGCAACACTTGGTTGGAGCGGCGACACACGTTTCGATCCATCACATATTGATTGGCTCGCATCCGCAGATGTCATCATTCATGAGACATCGGAGTCCCGAGTTCATACTCCCATCGCGTGCCTGAACGCACTCGCCCCAGAATTGCGCCGCAAGATGCGGCTGATTCATATGGAAGACAACTTTGATCAGGCCGTGACCGACATCGTGCCCTTGACCGAAGGCGAAGTGCTCGAAGTCGTTGGCTTGGACCGTTGATCAACCGGGAGGTAAACCAATCCGTGAGGACCGGTGTAATCCGCATGCGGCCGAACCAATTTATTCGCTGCCAATTGTTCGATGCAGTGTCCCGTCCAACCTGACATTCGACTTGCTGCAAACATGCACGTGAAGAGATCCAGATCGAGCCCGAGGGAGTAATACGTTGTCGCAGAATAGAAATCGACATTGGGGAAGATTCCCTTCTCGATAATGTTCGGTTGCGCGAGGACGATTTCCTCAATACGTCGGGTCATTTCATACAGCGGTAAATTCCCTGTGTCTGATGCGACTTGCTTGGCGAATGTCTTGAGGTATGTCGCACGAGGGTCATAGGCTTTATAGACACGGTGACCGAATCCCATGATTCGCTCCTTGCGGGCAAGCTTGCTCTTGATGTACTCATCAACTTTTTCCAACTGACCGATCTCCAAGAGCATTTCCATCACTTCTTGATTTGCCCCACCATGCAGCGGACCTTTGAGTGTGCCAACAGCACTCGTTGCGGCGGAATACATATCGCTCTGGGTCGCGATCGTGACGCGTGCAGCAAATGTCGAAGCGTTCAAACCATGATCTGCGTGCAGAACTAAACAGACATCGAGTGCGCGACTCATGGCGACTGTTGGCAAAGCGCCAGTCAGCATCCAGAGGAAATTTTGTGCGAGTGTCAAAGTTGAATCTGGCGAAACGATCGGTTTGCCCTTGCGATAACGATTAAAATTTGCAATCAATGTTGGCGTCTTGGCGACGAGACGAAGCGCTTTGCGTTGATTCGCTGCTGGCGATGGATCATCCGCCTCAACATCAAAATGAGCGAGCGCCGAGACGAGTGTTCGCAGCGCATCCATCGGAGCCGCAGTGCGCGGAAGCGCGCGAATGACATCAATCATCCGAGGATCGACATTGTATTCACCTTGGAGTTGCTTTGAAAAGTCAGCAAGTTCATGCGCAAGTGGAAGTCGACCATTCCAAAGCAACCACGTTGTCTCTTCGAATGTCGAATTGCGCGCAAGAGAATCGATGTCGAAGCCAACATATTCCAGAACGCCTTTCGCTCCGTCAATAAATGACAACTGGGTGTCCGCCGCGATCGTATTTCCGAGACCTTTGTCAACATTGAGTGTCATAGAGTTCCTATCCTAGGGTTAAATATGATACCCCTTGGCACCGATCGAATCACGCGAAAAACCCCGACAACGATCACAATTGTTGTTTTGAACATTGCGATCTTCCTGCTGATCTCGTTGGGATTGA
>JBEELA010000115.1:0-9142 GCA_041168365.1 Planctomycetota bacterium | reverse complement strand
CAAAGCGACGCGTTGCAAGTCAAAGTCCACATTTTTTAAAAATGGCCTTATTGAGTAATAAAGTCGGTTTTGAAGCAAAGCGGATGGACTCAAAAGTGATTCGTGCAGATTTTGGCAGCGGACTGATTTGCCCCCGGACTCAAACATGCATGGACTCAAAAGTGGTTCGTGCAGTTGTTTGGCAACGGACTGATTTGCCTTCGGGCTCAAACATGCTGCGCGCTGAAATCCAGCGCGCCCTCATGCGCGCGCCAAGACAACTGCGCAGACTTGCTCGGCTTGCAAACTCGCCGGGGTTCAAATCATTCCGCTGCCCACGTGAGCGAATCAAATTCTCGCTCGAACGTTTTTCAGATTCCGTCTCGCATCTGTTTGCGTGCCCAGCCGTTGAAAAATTCTGCCGGGCGAGTTCCGCAGGCGGCCGACGGCACTTGCAATAAAATTTCACAAACCAGATCGTGTCGGTCGCCGAGGACTGTCTGAGCCCGGCGGGATCTTTTCACGGCTGCTCACTTATTCATTTCCGCCGCTCTACGGCGTTCCCCACGATGCAAGCAAACGAGTGAGATCAGATCCATCAACAAGTCCACTCAAATCAATATCCGCATTCGAATTCTGCGCGCCCCATGCAGCAAGCAATATGGCGAGATCCAATCCACCAACACCGCCATCCAAATTCAAATCTCCATTCGCACGCTCGCATCGATCCGCCTTGCTGTCTAAATCTGTATCCAACAAATGTATTTCCATTCGAGCATCACCAACAAGAATTCCAGATCGCGCTTCTCGGTATGCGCCAACCGCAGCATATTCCCCTTGAACAGCAACAGCGAATCCAGCACGAATCGGCCCACGGGTCTCCCATCCAGATCCCGTCTGCACAAAATATTCGTGAGAACCATTGCTATCCGAAGATATCCAAGATCCAACTAATAAAATTTCGTCATCAATCGCAACACGCGCTCCGAATTTTCCTCCATTGACTGGTGATGTCGACTGAATTGTCTGCGTGAGTTGCCACTGCGATCCGCTTGGTTCGAATACGAAGACCGCACTTCCACTAAGAGAAGATTGAGTGCCAGCACCTGGCGCACCAACAATGATTCGAGCCCCATCGATCGCAACGGACGATCCCGCACGTCCGGCAAATGCGGGAACACCCACCAGTCTTGATACGTTCTGCCATCCCGTCTCTGTCCGCTGTGAAACATAGACAGCTCCAGTTTCAAAGCCACCCTCAAGCGTGACATACGGCGCACCGATCACAATGACTCCATCTGAAACTGCAACAGACAATCCAAAATTGCCTTGATTCGTTTCATCGAGAGGCTGAAGCATCTTGACAAATTGCCAAACAGAATTGATCCGCTCAAAAACATAAGCGCGGCCGCGCTGAATGGCTCCACTATTCACAACGGTCTCTGGAGAACCAACAACAATCACATCGCCCTGCATTGCGACAGATGCACCAAATCTCCCAGATTCCGTTGGGTTTGAAGAGACCAAAGTCGCATTCAGTTGCCAAGGTGCACCCGTTGATGACTTTGCGAAAATCGAAACATCTCCAGCTGCATTGAAACCCTGCACATCACGTGTCTCGCTGCCAACCGCAATGAACGCGCCATCGACAGCAACTGATCGACCGAAGAGATCCATCGAATTCGGATTTGTATGGCGCAGTGTTGTGACAAATTGCATCGTGCTTCCAACAACAGAAAAAACACTTGCGCTTCCTGCAAAGTTGCCGCCAACATCATCGCCGTATGCGCCGACGACTGCAGTGTGAGCATCGGTGTCCACCGCGTATCCATAAAAATTATCTGCGACGATGACCTGCGATGGCAATCCTGCGATCACACCACCTGGGCAGAGAAATCGAGAGGGGTCGTTGCAAATCGTCGTTGAAAGTAAATCGCATCGATCCAGAACTCCGTTTCCATCGCAATCACTTGCAGAACCATCTGCCAATTGCATGATGTCTACTCGACCATCTTGATCACAATCTCCAAATGAACCAGGTGGTGCGGAGCAACGAAATCCGCGTATTGCTTGGTTGGTCAAGACGATCGAACCCGCATTGTCTCTCCCAGCATCTGAACCACTCGGCGCAATTCCTGTTGGTGCGTTATCAAAATTGACCAGCGGATTTGAAAAGTTATCAATTCGCGCTCCTGGGGAATATGCCATGACGGTTCGGTATTGCGTGCCGCTCGATCCATTGAAGCGATGGCCAACTGATTGCGGGAAAAGTCCGCCTGTCGTACAACCGCCGCCATCGTTTGGTGCATGACAACATCCCATGTTGTGACCAAGTTCATGTGCAAATGTTTGACTCGACAAGCAACTCCACGCAGTCACACTGAAACCGATTCCAGAAACAGACGGATCATTCGCAGGCATCAAATATGCAATGCCGCAATACTCACCATTCGAACGAATCATTGCAACAAGATCTGCGCCTGCCGCATCACGGAGTTGATGAATCTCGTCAAGAATTCCGTCCCCTCCGCTGGCGAGCGTGCTGAGATCAGTTCCAAAACTAACTTCCGTATATGCAATTTCTGTGTCAAAGACCACACGAATGCGTGGCGCAATGTCGCTATTCGAATACGCAGCGTTCGCACTTGCTTCTGCAAGATCAACAAGTGCTGCAAGCGGGCCAACTCCGCCAGCTTGTTCACGCGCCGCGGGGGTGGTGATCACCAAGACATCGACCGTTGGAGCGTCAATACATCCTCCGGCAATTCCACCTTCAGAGTGGCCATTCAAACCATTTTCAAGAAGTTCTTTTGGAGCTTCGACTGCTCCCGCGCAATCTTGCATCGCTTCGGGCGGAAGTATTTCAAATTGCAGCGGTTTTCCAGCAATGCCACGTGCTCCCCAGCGGATTCCAGATCCATCAACAAGAGTTGCGGCAAGAAATCCACTGCGCTCAACAACTATTGCTTGAATCGGTCCATCTTTATCGTTGCCAGTCAGAACGCAGGACCTTCGGTCGACGGAACGCTCGGTTACTTTGGAAGTTTTGAAGTCAATTGCCCGAGGCCACTGTGCTTGAAGACCATCCCACCCAGCAGCAACCAGAGGTGCTGAGGTATTCGTTTTCCCTGTCGCCTCCAAGCCCATAACAAATAGGAGCGCGAAAGAAACAAACATAATTACATTCTAGGTGGAAAATCACGAGGTGCAAAAGGTTTCGGCGGGAATTTCAATCTTTCTATAGCAACGCACGCACGCTCGACATCTGCGAGTGCTGCACGAACTCTGCGCCATGGCGCAAAAATTGCATCAAGATCCAATTCTTTTGTGTGTTCAAGCACGCTTGTCGCTGGAATCTTTACACCTGGCGCTGATAACGCTTTTGTCGCATCTTCTAATTCACGAATCATTCGCTCGAGATCAGCACGAGCTGCGGCCAATCGCAAAGCAGTAGGCCGTGCGCGAGGCCCTCCATCTGTCTTCTTCCACGAACCTGTGCGAGATGTATTGCCGCGTGGCGCACCACGTCCACCGCGTGAACCACCGAAACCTCCACCACGAGGTCCACCGCTTGATCGATCATCACTAGGTCCATCATTGTTGTTGGGATTTCCTTGCGGATAAAACGGACGATTTGGCGGGAGAGGCATAAAGAGCAATCGTAGAGACTCGCACCCAACTGTGGTATGACACTTCCTGTGAGAATGACACAAACAACAATTGCGAAGATTGCGGTTGTGGGTTCTGTGGTCATTTTGGGGGTGAAATTGACGGCGTGGTGGCTGACTCGGTCTGATGCCGTGCTGTCGGATGCCCTCGAATCAATTGTGAATGTCGTTGCAAGCGTCATGACTTTGGGTGCAGTTCAACTTTCTGCGAAACCACCTGATGAAGATCATCCATACGGACACGGACGAGTTGAATTTGTCAGCGCCGCAGTTGAAGGGGGGATGCTCATCGCCGCGGGAGCTTTTATTTTGATTCACTCGGTGGGCTCTCTGATTGATCATTCACCACCGATTGAAAATGCACCTTGGGGAATTGCGCTTGTCGTCATTGGGGGATTGATCAATCTGAGTCTTGCATGGATGATGATTTCTATTGGACGCCGCACAAACTCTGCGGCGTTGCTGGCAGATGGCGTTCATATTCTTTCTGATTCGCTGACCACCGCCGCAGTCATCGCTGGTCTGATCATCATTCACTTCACAGGAATATGGTGGATCGATCCAGCGATTGCATTCATGCTGGGATGTCTGTTGATGTATATGGGATGGCACGTTGCGAAAAGTTCAGTCAGCCGATTGATTGATCGTCAAGATGACGGCGACATCGAAAAGCTCCAGACACTTTTGAAAAGTCATTTGCCTAGCGGAGCAAACTCTCCGAAAATTTGCTCATTTCATAAGGTTCGTTGCCGTCACGATGGAAGTATGCATTGGATTGATATGCATATTCAACTGCCTGGGCAAATGAGCGTTGCGCAGAGCCATGACATTGCAACCGTGCTAGAAGTAGAAGCGATCGCCGCGCTTGGTGGCGCGGGGAATGCAACAGCTCACTGCGAGCCGTGCGAAGATTGTTCGTGCGATCTCAATCGATCTGCAAGCACGTCATAAGAGCCGCAAAACAGAGCAACAAATTCTGGGAGTCCTCGGGTGAATAGACCGATCAGATATCCGAAAATTGTTCCCCGAATCAATGCCCATATGGCGTAAAGCGCAACGATTGAGAGCGGACCATTCTGCCGGCGAGTCATTCGCCAAGACTTTGCAATCGCGGGAAAAGCTCCCATGCGATCCAAAGCTGGATCGATAATCGCTATCCCTGCATAAACCAATCGGAATTGAAAATAGATACTGAGAAAAATGAACGGTATCCCAACGATCAGCACCGTCAACATGATCGTGACGATTTGGCCTGTCGGATCGCCTTCATTCATTACTGAAATCAAGCTGACGACAAATGACACAATGATCGCAACGACAATCCAAATCAAAAGCGGAATGAATCCAGACAGAATGAGAACGATCGAGAAGATTGAAAAATCCCAAGCGCGAAGATATGGCGCAAAGAGATCAGATCGCTTGGGGGATTCGTTTCGAATCGCGCGTAATCCGATGAGTCCGGCTCCATACGAAAAAGGAAGAGCTACCAAAAGAAAAATTGCGACGCTGATAAAAACATTCGATAGCGCTGAGCTCATCAAACCAGAAAGTTCTGTGATTGATTGCTCGCCAGAAAGATCAATTCCTTTGGTTGGATCCGCCAACAGATCAGAAAACGACGCGTAAATTGCCATGAACGCTGGAACACCAGTCATGATTGCCGTGAGCACACCAGACCAAATCAACGAAGCACTCGGTCGAACCAGCGTGCCGCCAATTCGGTCTTGAATTTCACGAAGGAGCGTCGGTGGGTGGGTTGGCAAATTGATTGTTGTATTGATCTGTGAATCCATCTCTATTCAGCAACATGTTGTACGCCAATCCATACATCGTCAATGCGAGGGGATAGCCAAGGCCGATCACAGGCAGACAGCAAGCGAAAAGGGTCGCAAGCGTCATGACTCCGATCGTGATGAAAAGTCCAAGAAGCGAAAGTGCGCGACCCCGCGTCATCTTCCACGACATTTCAATGCAGGCAAGTGGGCCACGCTCAGAGATGGATTCATCGACAGCGACAAGCAACGAAAATGATGTTCGTAGAACGATCCAATACATCACAATGAAGCAAATAAAAGTCCAAGCACCAGCGCCGAGAAGGGCGGCTTTGGAATAACTATCAAAGTCCTGTTGTTGAACGCCATCTTTAAATACTTCAAATCCAACACCAAAGAAGATGATCGCCGCACCGACGGCAAGTGCAAGTATGACGGGTATCAAGGCCAAGATGTACACCAGCACAACGACGCCCAAGACTGTTGGAAAACGGCGATATCCCCGCAGAATGTCACCAATCATCGGAGTCTGTCCTCGCGCGGCGCGTAAGCCCATCCAAATCAGTCCGGCGAGAACGGGAAGAAGAACAAAGATCGAATAGATCAATATGAAACATCCAATCCCTCCAGAAATTGCCGACCATGCCGGCTGGTCCGGATTTTTCTGCTGGCCGAAGAGCAGTCCATTCTGCGCAAGATTGCTGATTTGACTTGGAATGTTTGCGACTAAAAAAATTACTACCCCAGCAGTCAGCATCAGCCACGACTTCTTGTACATCCCCCAGCTTTGACCCCAAACATTTGTGAATGAATATTCCATAGTGTTTTGCAGACTTTTTTACTGGACGGTCTTGCTTTCGATCGCCGCAGGCTTGTTGGGGGTTTCTAATTTCGCGGCCCAAAGAATGCCTTGCTTCATGTGTTCACGAAAGAGTGGATCTGCAAAAGATTCTTTTGTGTGACCTCCCGCGGTGTACCAACATCGTCCAGTTTTCATGTTGCGCCACCACATACAAGGATGATCGCCATCCATGCCGCCCCCTTCGAATGTCGATTCGTCCAATCGTGCAAGCACATGAATACCATCAACTTTGCGCGGATTTCGCTTGAATCGATACCACTCGTCGGTGCGTTGCCACTCCTCTGACAGCATTTCGGTTGAAGGGTGCGTGCGATCTTCGACGATCACGGTTGCTTGTTGAATCGCTGGATGGCCGGCAAAATGTGCGCCGATCATTTCGTCATACCACGGCCAATCATGCTCGGTATCACTTGCGGCATGGATGCCTGCAAAACCTCCTCCAGATTCGATGAATTCTTGAAAGGCTGCCTGTTGTTCATTATTCAACACATCGCCTGTGGTTGAAAGAAAAACAATGGCTCGATATTTTGCGAGGTTGTCCTTTGTGAAGAGTGTGCTGTCTTCGGTTTGATCGACATCAGCAACCTGGGCCATAACTTCACGAACAGATTTGATTCCATCTGGAATTGAATCGTGCCGAAAGGTTGCTGTCTTAGTGAACACCAAGATTCGAGGCTTCGCTGAGGCATCATCAGCGTGTAAGGCAACGACAGAAATTCCAGTAAGAATGAAAAATGAAAGCACGACTCGCAACATCAACTGCAGTATCCCACGAATCACCGATGACGACAAACGAGATGATCAAGAACCAGTGACTGGTGAGTTTGCGATGGGTGGGACCACCTGCGTTTGATTCGTAGCGCCAGTCGGCTTACTTTTGGGTGCAACACTGGTTTTCGTTGGGTCTTGTTCCTTCGGATTCGTCACTTCAGAAGGTAAACGAGAAACCACTTCTTCTGCAGTTGGCTCGCGTAGCAAAACTTGATCTCCTGATTCGAGACCAGTTACGACTTCAATATCCATTTCGCTTGATCGACCAAGCGTGACTTGGCGCTGGCTGAATCCTTCGCTGTCCGGGGTATATACGAAACTTGCGATGCCTTGTCGAAAAACCGCTTGCACTGGAATACTCAGGACATCAGTTGCTCGCCCAAGAAGAATCGAAGCTTTGCATCGCATACTGGGCTTAAGAGCAAGAGACTCAACATCGTTCAAAAGCACACGGACTTTGTAATCGCGACGATTTGGATCACGCCAACCACCACTCTCTGCGAGCACGCTGACATTCATAACAGTCCCACGGATTGGAACGGTTGGATTTGCATCGCTGAAAATGGTCACTTCCTGATCTGGCTTAATCCGCCCAGAGAGTGCTTCGCTCACTTTCAAATACGCAACCATCTGCGAAACATCTGGGATGATCATCACTAACTCATTCGGTTTCAGTTCTGTTCCGATCGCTGGGGGTGGTGCGTCACCACCACGGCCCCAACCACCAGATTCCAAACTGCTTGCATAAACAACAAGGCCGTCGGTAGGAGAAATGATTGTGGTGTTTTCAAGTTGTCGTTGACCTTGGGTCAATCGCTCAAGCGCTGTCTTAGATCTGAATTGCGAACTCTCTAAATCGGATTGAGCCTTGACGATCTCTGAGTTCTTTTTCTGTTCGGTTCGCTTTCGTTCAGCGAGAGCCTGCTCGACATCAGAAATTTTCTTCGCTTCATCTTGAGGCCGCTGGAACTTTTCGTACACCTCAATATCAAGCGCAGATTGCTTGACCTTCGCATCCGCTTGAATGAGAGCGATGCGATCCTTCTCGTATTCGTCGCGGCTGATAAATCCCTTCGCGACCAGTGATTCGGATTCACCAAATCGTTTGCGTTGGCGATCCGCATCAATTGTCGCTGCTTCGACTGCAGTCGCCAAGAGTTGGCGCTTCGAAACAAGTTCTCCGTTTGTCCATCCTTCGAGCGCCAACTGACTCAACTTCACCTGCAATTCTGCCTTTTCAATTTCACTTAAACGTTCATTCTCTTTGATTGCAAGTGCTTGCTCATTTGCGACAGCTTCTGCCTGCGCGGTCTTCAGCTTGTCTTGCATATCTTTAATCTTGTCTGTGGATTCTTCGCTGGCGAACTTCACTAAGACATCGCCTTTCTGAACACGGCGACCTTCTGCAACGAGTTCAGTGATAACCGAACGCCCTTCAAGCAAATTGCGAACTTCGACTTGACGTAGCGCGGCAAGTTCTCCCGAGACGGGAATAACCATGTCGAAATCCATTCGGTCCACAGTGTGCAATTCCAGACCGTTAAAGTTTCCACTCGCAACTTCGGTTGCGCGTCGGGTGGACTTGGGCATCAACATCCAAGTTGCGATTGCTGCGATCACGACAAGGAACGAAATAAAGATCACTCGTCGACTCTGTCGCGCTTTCGTTGGATTCCCCACGGGAGCATCCAGAGAACCATCGCCATTGGCAACTTCGCCAACCGATCCTTCTGGAGGTTGTTCGATCTCATTGGACATATACAAAGCCTATCGGTTCAGACCGATGGAATCCCTACTGGTTGTGCAAGAATTCCAGATCCTCGTCTATATCGGACCTCCATGCCATCTGGAGCGATAATTTCGCCATCATCAGAGACTCGCAATTGGCCTGTTTGCCGCAAAAATTCCAATATTGCGATCTGAACCTCGCGAAGAGCCCGAGCCTTTTCATTTTCCGCAGAATTAAGCTCGTCAACTGCTTCCGTGCGATCGCGGGGAGTCGCACGATCTGGCGCAGCATCAATACTGCCCTGACGATTACGGGCGATATCAATATTTTTGTCTTGCAACGAAAGGGTGTACAGCGCGCG
>JBEELA010000114.1:0-7705 GCA_041168365.1 Planctomycetota bacterium | reverse complement strand
GATTTCGCCCTTTTCCATGCGGTTTGCAAGTTCGCCACAAGTGCAACCCTCTTGGGCAAGTTTGTTCATTTGATCTTGATCAATGATCGGTGGATATTGACTCTCGCGATAAAACGGAAAGTGCCCGCTTGTTTTATACAACTCGAGTTTTCCGATATGCGGCGTGAAGACTTGCTGATATCCCTGCACACGCAATGCCTCACTAATGAATGTCTGCAGCTCTTGCCGGACTGCGGCGCCGCGTGGAGTCCACAGCACCAATCCTTGTCCAACCATTTCATCGATGTGAAAAAGTCGAAGCTGCTTTCCAAGCATTCGATGATCGCGCTTTTTTGCCTCTTCGAGTTGTTTGAGATGCGCTTCGAGTTCTGGTTTCGTCGCAAAGGCTGTCCCATAGACGCGAGTCAATCGATCAAGTGTCTCGTCGCCTTTCCAATAGCTTGATGCAAGGCTCGTAATCTTGAATGCACCGATGCGACCAGTGGATGGAATATGCGGCCCTCTGCAAAGATCTTCCCAGTTTGTTCCTGGAATTCCCGTCGCATACCAAGAAAGAGTTGTCGAACCTGCTTCCTTCGCACGCTGCGCATTATCAATCTTGAATTTACTGCCTTCTTGATTCAACTTTGCAAGACCTGCGTCAAGCGAAAGATCCGAACGTGTAAATGTGCGATTTTCAGCGATGATTTTCGCCATCTCGCTTTCGATCGCCGCAAAGTCATCTGTGCTGGGAGCGCGTCCGCTTGGGAACGCCATGTCGTAATAAAAGCCGCTTTCGAGTGATGGGCCATAGACCAGCATCGTTCCAGGAAAGAGTTTCGCAATCGCTTCGGCCATGATGTGCGCGCACGAGTGCCGAAGCATCGAGAGCGCATCTGTGTCGACTTGACCATCACGAGACTTTGGAGTCACTAAAGCAAGCGCGCAGTCTCGGTCCAGTGTCGTGGAAAGATCGCAGAGCTGTCCGTCGACCTTTGCACCAAGTGCGGCCTTGGCAAGTCCTGGACCTATATCTGCGGCAACTTGTGCTGCGGTTGTTGGAGCGTCGTATTGTCTGCTGCTGCCGTCTGGCAGTGTGATTTTTGGCATTGGAAGGGGCTCGGGGTGCGAATACTACTTGTCGTCGAAGAGCGACGGATGATCAGGTGGCGTTGGCGGTTTTTCAGTCAAGCCAATGATTTCGGCTTGGAATTCAGTCACACTTTGAAAGTTGTGATAGACGCTCGCAAATCGAACATACGCAACTTGATCGATATTTCGCAGAGCGAGCGCCACACGGCGACCGACTTCGACGCTTGGAACTTCGTGTTCGAAGTCGCGGTGAATACCTTCATCGACTTCGTCTGCGATTCGTTGCTTGACATCTTCTGGAACGGGTCGCTTTCCACATGCAGCTTGAATTCCGCGAAGGATATTTGCAATATCGAATGGAACTCGCGAGCCATCTTTTTTCACGACTTTGATGCGTGTCAATCGTTCAGCGCGTTCATAGCTTGTAAATCTTTTTTTACATGCAATGCATTCGCGTCTGCGTCGAATCGCATGACCGCTTTCGATAGGGCGGCTGTCGATGACTCGTGCGTCGGAACTATTACAGTATGGGCAGTTCACAGTTGGTTCGGCTGAATTCGCCGTGGGTGCATCTTCGGCGCAAGGGGGAAGAGCGTCAAGGCGCAATCGGCTTGGAAATTGCTTTGGTTTGTGTGGCGGGCAGCACGCGCAGGTCAAGTTTCGCTGCGCCGTCGAGTTCGAAATAGAGAACCGTCATCGTTACATCCTTCTTCTGGGAAATCGAAAATCTGCCTTGATCGATCGTGTTTCCATGGCGATTCCAGCGGTCGATCAATATCTTTCCATCGAGCAAGACGCGCACGCCGTCATCGGAATTTGTCTGAACGATCCAATCGCCAGGTGGAGCAGAAAAGGTGGTTGTGGCAAGCAGTCCAAAGTTGTCCTTGGGGACTTTCGGGGATTTGGGCATCAGATTGACCGCATCAGGCCCCTCCATCCCGAAAGGAAAAGTCAGCGATTCGACATAGACACGATATGTGTCCTTCGGCAATTGATCGAAGATCGCAGGATCAGGCATCGCTCCCGAAGTGGCGGGCTCTGGAAGCGAAAAGACATCGACACGCCAATTTGTACTGAGCAATGTTCCGTGTACGCGCTGGAATTGATCGGGAGCTCGACCCCAAAAGATGCTGAGTTCATAGTTTGTCAACTGCCCGAGAGTTTCCGTCTCGACTGATGCAGTATTTGTCGTTGGATCTATGTTCGTTCGAATGTCAGCCGTTCCTTCACTTGCTTGAACAAACAGAATGCTTTGCGATCCCAAAAGTTTCCACCGATTGATATTCGTCGGACTCGGCTCATAGACAGCCATTGGCGCTACAAAATCGTATGGCCCAAATTCACCGATGACGATCGCAGCACGTCCTGCAAGTGGATTGCGTTTCGAGATCGGCATGCCATCAACAATATCCACCGCGTTTCCAGTTCCGGGGAGAGTTTTCTCCATGGCATTCAATTCCGTCCAGTCTGCTGTTTGTGCAAGAACTGCTGCGATTTCTGTGGTTTTTGGTGCAGTCTTTAAACCTGCACGACTGCTTTCGTCCGCATCGATATCAACACCAACATTGGTCATCGTGTTCGATTCAATAATCGTTCCAGGCGAAGCTCGAAGAAAGACTCCGATCTTTTCCCCTTTCAATGTATTGCGCGTGATGACACTTCCTGTGGAATCAACCCCATTCGCCTTTGCCCAAGGGAGCTTCGCAAGTTGTGCATCTTCGTCCCACCACAATCTGACACCTGCGGAGTTGTTGGAAAAAATGTTGTCAGCGATGAGAGCATCACGACCATGTTCAATGTTGATCGCTCCGTTTTCGCCGCCGACTCCTGTGTCTCCTGTCGCGCGAAAGATGTTTCCGCGGATCTGAAGTCGCTGGGAATAACCTCCCCAAATTCCGCAGATCGCATCGCGATCAAAGCGGTTGCGAAAGATTCGGTTGTCGAACGAAAATGTTGTTTCAAGTCCGTGCGCTGCAGCATCAGAAAAATCATTCATCGCGATCAGATTTCGATTACATCCTTGACCAAGATTGGAAGTTGCAGCGCCCTCGTCAGTGCTTTCACCGAGCGCTTCGCGTCCTGCAAATCCGAAGAATCCATCCCCGCAGTGCGTCGCAGAATTCATCATGATTGTGTTGTCTGAAGATTGTTCAAAGCACAGAATTCCTGCAGAATCTTGGCCGCGGTTATAGATATTGTGGCTGTATCCACGGATGCAGAAGTCGAGCGAGTTTCGACAAATTGTGTTCGAGCAACTTCTCCATAATGCGATTCCCCATCCGGAAAGAAATGATGCATCGCAGTTGTACACATGTGCGTTTGAGACGCGCGAAAGAAGAATTCCATTCTGACCTTGCCGAACTCCGATTTCGCGAATCACGATTCCTTGCGAATCGCTCACCGCAATTGCAGCTCCATACTGTGAAAGCCATTCCCCAGCGTCATTCTTTTGCGGTACGAGCCAGTCCTTGGCATCCTCGCGCTCTATATTCGACGCAAGTCTTTGTGCGAAGTTGCGAATAAATTGCATGCCTTCGAAGAGCGCATGATCGCAATGTGTGGCAGAAATCCCTATCCGAAATCCAGTCACAGTCCCGTTTCGAATGGTAATGCGCTTTCCGTGGGCAACAATTCCAATGCCCCGCAGTTCATCTTGGGGAGTCTTGACATCTGCTCCGTGAAGAGTTTGGTCTCCGAAGTCGACCGTGATATCGTCACCTTCAATCTGAATGACGCCGTTATTATCTGCGTCGATCAATGGCCGAGGCGCAAGTATGAGTCTGCAAGAACTTGTGATTCGAACGTTGTCATTTGCCACAACAATTTGCGGAACGTCCATAACTGCGGGAGCAATTTGTGGTGGATTCTGAGGCGCATCGCGAGCCAAGAAGGCAATTAAAACCACAGAAATTTGCGTGCAAAAGGCAAGAACAGTCAAATGACGGAGGATCATTTTTCTATCATATCTCTTCGACTTCGGAAACCTTCTTGTTTGTCAGGTCGTCAATCTTGGTCGTGGTCTTCTTCGTCACTTCGTCGATGTATTCCTTGGCGCTTGTGACTTGATCTTCTGAAATCTTGGACTTTGGATCGTTCTCGAGTGCTTCAAGAGATTTGTTCGCGTCACGGCGTTCATTACGAATTGTCACTCGACAATCTTCCGCCATCTTTCGGACTTGCATCGCGAGTTGTTTTCGTCGCTCCGCAGAAGGAGGTGGAAGCATGATGCGAATTTGTGATCCTTCTGATTGCGGATTGAGTCCTAATCCGCTTCGTTCGATTGCTTTGATGATTTCAGCTTTGGATCCAGGATCAAAAGGCTTGATCAAAAGTTGCGTGGGCTCTGGAACGCTGATGCCAGCAATTTCGCGAAGATCAACGTTGCTTCCGTAATACTCGACTTTGACATATTCCAAGAGAGCGGTATTTGCCCGGCCAGTTCGGACGCCGCGATATTCGCGCTGTAAATATTCAATACTCTTAGTCATCTTCTCTTCTGTTTCCAGAAGTACGGTGTCAATATCCATGTTTTATCCTTCTATTTTTGAAGAGCCAATTATGCGTTTACCAAAGTTCCAATGCGTTCGCCGTTGATCACTCGACGAATATTTCCCTTCGTCTTGTAATCGAACACGACGACTGGAAGGGAATGCTCCATACACATTGTCATTGCCGTCAAATCCATCACGCCGAGTTTCTGATCGAGAGCGCGTGAAAATTTGAGCGTTTCATATCGTGTTGCCTTTGGATCCTTGCTCGGATCTGCAGAATAAATCCCATCAACTTTGGTTGCTTTCAACAAGATCTCAGCGCCGAGTTCAATCGCGCGAAGCGATGCGCATGTATCTGTTGTAAAAAATGGATTTCCTGTTCCCGCCACCAAGATGATCACACGACCCTTTTCGAAATGGCGCAATGCCCTCGCACGAATGAAGGATTCGGCAACACTTGGAACGTGGATCGCACTCATGACGCGACTTTCGACACCAACGGACTTGAGAGCTTCTTTCAATGCAAGTCCGTTGATGACGGTTCCGAGCATTCCCATGTAATCCGCTGTGGATTGATCAAACTTTCCAACAGCTGCAAGCCGTGCGCCGCGAATGATGTTTCCACCCCCCACGACGATTGCGAGTTCGAGACCTTCGCTCATTGCACTTGCAATTTCGCCTGCAATACTTGCAAGTTCTTCGGGGTGAATTCCAAATGCACCCTCTGTAGCAAAACTCTCTCCACTGAGTTTCAAAAGAACTCGGCGATATCTGGGTCGATCGGATTCAGGACTCGTAGTCATGGTTGTGCAGACTACTATCTCCTGCGAATGATGGCGTTCGCAAACCCACAATCGTTGCAGAAGGAATCACGATCCAAAACAAGGAAGGGAGCATTTTCATGGATTTGGATCGGGCTTGCGATCTCCTTGCCAATGCACGCAATATTGTTAGCGATCTTGTCCAGTATCAGCGTTGGTATTGGGACATCCACTGGAAAAGGAATTTCAACGATTGAGGTTTCGCTGATTGATGCCGAACCACTTCAGCCTTCGCCAGATTCCTCTTCATCTGGGACGGTTGCGACACCGGAAGTTCGCCCTGCGGAAGATGCGGCGAATTCTGCGGATTCAAACATGTTTGGATTACCAGCTCCTACTGGAAATGATCAGGGTGAAGAAGCGGTTCTCTCTTCTGGAGCAGAGGGCCTCTTCGCTTCTGGTGGCGGTGGTGGTGATGGAGGAATCGGTGATGGAACAGGTGCGACCACAACTTTTTTTGGTGTCAGCGGTCGTGGAAAGAAGATTGGATATGTCGTTGATAAGTCTGGTTCGATGGGAATTGCTGGTCGAATGGATCAGGCGAAAAATGAGATCATCAGGAGCATCGGCGAACTTCCCGACTATACGTCGGTATGCATCGCACTCTTTGATGAGGACTTTCAGACTTTTGATCCTGATGATGGTTTCGTCAAATGCCGAGAGGGTGCGATTTCTAAAATTAAAAAGTGGATTCGAGAAGTCGCACAAAGCGGAGGGACGAATCCCGTGTCTGCGTTTCAGTTTTTATTCAGTAGACGGGAACGTCCAGATGTCGTGTTTTTTATGAGTGACGGAGAAATTCCACCAGATGCTGCTGATGAGATTCTGCGACTGAATCGGCGTGGTCCGAACACGGTCATTCACTGCATCGCATTTGGACAAGCCGCAGCAACTGCACCGCTTCGTAGAATTGCCAGTGAAACTGGGGGGACCTTTTCGATTTCAGTTCCGAAGGGGCCACGATGAATCTGATGGGGAATCTGTCAACGATCACTGCGCTTTCTCGTGAACGTTTTCAAAAATATTTCCTCCTAATGAATGCTGCATTGTGCACGATGTCTCTTTCCGCAAAGGCCGAGCAAACACGCTGTACGGTGGACTTTCGGGATGGTGGCGGTCGTACAGAAGGTGTCGTGTTGAAAGAGTCTGGAGATGGAATCGAGATTCAGGTCGGGTCAACGAAGTCTGTCGCCACAGATGCGATCACTCCACAGTTCATTCGGTGGGATCAAATTCGATCTATCAGTGGAGATTCTGCTGAACCAATACGGTCACGTCGACTTGAAATCGGAGAATCACTTTGGCGAGGACGAACGCGTCTGATGCGCGGCGACTTGAGAGGAGCGCGAGATTGTTTTCTTGTTGCTGCAAACGGTATGGAACCATCAGCGTCACTCTTAGCAATGATGGTCTCTCAAGGAATTGCGCAGACCTCTTCGGTCGCCAGAGATGAATGGGCGCAATCACTCGAAGCCGCGCTCAAACTTTCAGTGCTTCGAGGGAGAATTGGAGTGCCCAAATTGTGGATCGACGCGATTGATCCGATCGATCATGATGGCGGACTCATTCTGTCTGTTGCACCCGTATGGTTTGATGGTGATTCAGCGAAAAGTGCGCAAGGCTTCTTGGTTGCTGCAGCAGATCGTGCTCGAAGTGAAAACGATCTTCCGTTGGCGCAAATTGATTCTGATGCCGCGCGAATTGCTGCCGCCGATGCGGGATTGCCTCAACCTCCTGCGGGAAAATCACGTGATGCTCAGAGTTTTTCTCCAGATTCACTGCCATCTGGAAATTGGCCGCCCGCGAGCAATTCCGCAAAGTCTGCCGCAAAGAATGCTGCAAAGCTTCTATCGCTTTGGGCAGATGCTGTTTCATCTGATCCCGCAGCACGGAAAAAGAGCCGGACTTCACTTGCTCAAATAATTCGAAGTGAAGAGGGGATGCTTCGAGTCTGGGCGATGTATGCCGAAGGTCGGAGTCTTGTAATGGAGAGCGATCCAGATGAGGTGCGAAAGGGAGTTGGGAAGATGTTGATGATTCCAGCCGCATATGGAATAGAAATGCCTCGCCTTGCCGAGGCAGCTGTGGCTCAGTCAGCAATTGCTCTTGCTCGCATTCAAGATGGTGAATCTGCAGCAATTCTGCGGCGGATTCAAAGTGAATACCAAGCTCAGTTCTCTGAAGGTGCTGAGAAAGACAATGGCAAACAAATTGAAACGCAAATCGATAAACAAAAAGGAGATTGATCAGTGAGTTTTTTCAAATACATCGAAGGTGGCGGAATCATCGGATACATCATTCTGGCACTCAGCATCGTTGGGG
>JBEELA010000113.1:0-3050 GCA_041168365.1 Planctomycetota bacterium | reverse complement strand
AGTCGAAAAAAGTAAATCTCACTGACTAATCCACACGCTGAGCGCTCCAACAAAGGAGGTCACAAACCAATTTACCCCAACATCTTGTGGTGGCAATAGCAAATCCACCACAATATCTTGAATTTTATCGGACATAGGCTTTTTGGTCTTAACCTCTTGTAAACACAAAGACTTGGAGTTGGATTTGCCCGCCAATGGTTTGAGATCCCTTGTGGACTGATTGTCAGTTGGTGTCTCTTTCGCCTATTAGACTCCATGTGTGGAAGTCGATTCTCAGGAGCCGTGGCTGATTGATTTAACCGAAACTCAGCGGCAAGCGGTCACGCATTGTGGTGGTCCACTTCTCGTTCTTGCTGGGCCTGGCTCTGGAAAAACACGCGTGATTACACGGCGAATTGCATGCAGAATTGCTGCTGGTGTTCCTGCGTGGAAAATTCTTGCGCTGACATTTACAAACAAAGCTGCACGCGAAATGAAGGCTCGAGTTGATGCGCTGGTGCCTGCCGACGCACTCGGACGCCGCGGATTGGTCGTCAGTACTTTTCACTCATTTTCTGCTGGAATTCTGCGCAGATTTGGTCCAGAAAGTCTCGCTGCTGGCATTGGGCAGAAACCTCTTGCGGCAGAGTTTTCCATTTTCGACATGGATGATGCGCATGCAGTCATCAAAGCGGCGATCGGACGAGCGAATCTCGAAACTGCGCAGTGGCAAGTTGGTTCGGTGGCAACGGAGATTTCTTCTGCGAAGAATCGCTTGCTTTCTGCTGCGGAATATGCGCAAAATGCGCTTGACTTCCGTCAGCGCACAATCGCTCGCATCTATGCGATCTATGAACAAGAGTTAGTTCGGCAGAACGCACTTGACTTCGATGACTTGCTGATGCGAACGGCTCGGATGCTTCGCGACGATCCTGTGGTTTTAGCTCAATTACAAGAGCGTTTTGCAGAAGTCTTGGTCGATGAATATCAAGACACGAATCACGCGCAGTTTACGGTCGCGCATTCAATCGCTCGCAAGCATCGCAACATTTGTGTGGTCGGCGATCCCGACCAATCCATTTATGCCTGGCGTGGAGCCGATATTTCAAACATTCTCGAATTTGAAGAGCACTATCCCGGAGCGACAGTTGTGCCACTGGGCGAGAATTTTCGTTCGACATCCCACATCGTCGCTGTTGCAGATCAGTTGATTCGCCGCAATTCTGCTCGACGACACAAGGATCTTTTTACCGGACTTGGCGAAGGAGTTCCGCCAAAAATAGCCATGTTGTCTGATGAAACATCCGAAGCAAATTTTGTCGTCGAAGAATTTCAGCGCGCAAATCGAGAAGGAATTCAGTGGAAAGAGATGGCGGTTTTGTACAGAATGAATTCGCTCAGCCGCACGATCGAGGATGCGCTGCGGCGGCGAAACATCCCATATGTCATTGCGCGTGGAACTGCTTTTTATGAACGACGAGAAGTCCGTGATACGTTGAGTTATTTGCGTGCACTGGTGAATCCGCTGGATGAACAAGCGTTGCGCCGAATTATCAATGTCCCTGCGCGAGGAATCGGTGCGACATCGATCAGCAAATGCGCCGCAGTAGCAGTCGCTCGGGGGTGTTCGCTTCTTGAGGCGATGATGATGGCCCGACAAGCGGGAATTGCCGAGAGAACTGCAAAATCAATTGATGGACTTGTGATGGTGTTGGCTCGTTATCGCAGCGAATTGGAGATCAAGCCTGCAGAAAATCTTGGGCCATTCGTTGCTCGATTGATCACCGAGGCGCGACTCGAACGAGCAGCTGCCGCAATCGCAGATGACGATCAAGATGCCGCAGATCGCAAGTCGAATGTTCAAGAAGTCGCCAATGCCGCCAGCTTGTATGTGCTGCCAGAATCTCAGCCAGATGCTCGTGCGCCGACGCTTGGCGATGCACTGCGTGGTTTTCTCGAATCCGTAGCGCTCGTCGCAGATTCTGATGTTGTGGATCCTGAGCGTGGCGTTGTCACTTTGATGTCGCTCCACGCTTCAAAGGGGCTTGAATTTCACACCGTTGCAATCGTGGGAATCGAAGAGGGACTTTTGCCGCACGCGCGTTCAATGGATTCGCCGCAGGCAGTCGAGGAAGAACGTCGGCTCCTGTTCGTCGGCATTACGCGTAGCGAACGAAGTCTTCTGCTGACGTGTGCAGCAACTCGCGCAATGCGCGGGCTTCGAATGCGAACGATTGAAAGTGGATTTCTAAGGGAAATCAGTGGCAATAATATTCAGCGACTCGACCTGACCGAGCGCGTGGAATTTGAAGACGATCAAAATCGGCAGAGCGTGGGCGGTTCACGCCGTGGAGGCGATGGTGGATTTCCCGCTGGGACCATCGTTCGTCATGCGCAGTTCGGTGTTGGGACTGTTGAAGAAGTTCTGCCTCGTGGAAGCCTGACGAGCGTTCGAGTGCGATTTCGAAGCGCAGGTGTGAGGACGTTGGTGTTGGAATATGCCAAGTTGGAAGTCATCGCCTGAATTTTGGTCGCAAGTTTGCCCTGAATTTAGCCTGAGCTTACTAGCGACACATTCCAGTCTGCCACATCATGAATGCCCATTGATCAGCCTGTTCTGCGATTCGATTTGCAAGTGGTTTTCCTTGTCCGTGTCCTGCGTTGCGATCGACCCAAAGCAGAATCGGATCATTGGCATCATCATTCGAGCTGAGTGCTTGCATGCGTGCCGCCATCTTGCGCGCATGAAGTGGATGAACGCGTGAATCATTTTCGCCGGCGGTAAACAAAACTGCGGGATACTTTGTTCCTTTGGTGACATGCTGGTATGGGCTGTACTTGCGAATCCAACCAAATTGCTCTGGATCTTCGCTCGATCCATACTCTGGGACCCAAAACTTCGCGATCAAAAATTGCTGATATCGAATCATGTCAAGCAGGGGGACAGCGCTGATCGCAGCACAAAAGAGATCTGGCCTCTGTGTGACTGCAACGCCAGTCAAGAGTCCGCCATTGGATCCACCTTGAATTGCAAGATGCTTTGAATTTGTAAACTTCGATGAGATCAACCA
>JBEELA010000112.1:0-3309 GCA_041168365.1 Planctomycetota bacterium | reverse complement strand
AGGCTGATGACCCCTCGCATGCTGCCGATCTGGCAAGTGCCATCGAGGTGATTCGGCGAGTGGTCGCAGGGAGTGAACCGGCGGCTCACTTGAGTGATGTCGATAGAGAAATCCTCCGTGCCGTTGCTGACGATTGTTCTGAGCGAGAGATTGCTGTCAAGCTTGGAGTCTCACCAAGCACAGCGCATGAGCGAAAGAGAGCAGTTTTGGCACGCATTGCTGATTTTCTTCGAGGGAAAGGCATCGATTTATCGCAGAATCGTCGAGCGCAGGAGACCCCAACAGCGAAGAATCAATGAGCGCACAATGTCGATTTTCCTGCAGGAACGAATGACAAAAGAATGAACGACGAATGAAAGAGCAAGATATAGAACAACTTCTGAAAATGTCCCGCGAACTTGAGCACTTCGAACGTGACTGCAATCCCAGAGTTGTGGCCGGCGATGATCACACAGCAAATTTATTGAACAGCCTCGCTGTGGCGCGGGCAAAATCTGCTGCTCGTATGAGATGGGCTTCGGTGGCGATCGCAGCATGTCTTGTGATCGCAGTGATTGCGAAGATGCAGTCAACTCCAACTCCTCTTGTTGCGCCCGTAACCGACAACGTTGCGATCGAACCAACACAGAAGTCGCCAGAAGTTCAAGTTGTTCAATCGTTGCCTGTCCTTCCAGCAGTTTCAGTTACGGAAGAAGTTCCAGATGTGAAAACTATTCCCAATGTCCAAGTTGTCGTTGCGCTCTATCGCAGTGATTCTTCACCGACAGAGCGCTGCCCAGAATGTTGGTGCGTTGCACGCTGGTCTGCTGATTGGGGCGAAGGTCGTTCGGTGAACGAGTTGCAAGATCACGAACTCGTCGATGACTCGATGATGCACGCTTGCGTCACAGATCCAAAGCGTGTCGTGGTACTTGGTCTTTCCGGTCCTGCATCATCGATGCCTAAAACAGATCAGCAAGCGCTTGATATGTCGCTTTGTCTGATGGGTTTGCAGGGAAGCGCATCGCCGCAGGCAAGTGTTGAAAATCCAAATTGCACTCCAGTTGGATTGGATTATTGTTTGACGACTTGGGGAAAATAATTTCCACTGTCATTTCATTTGACTTGTGATTGCAAGAGTCATTTGAATTTTTAACTCGTCAAGTTCGTCGCGGTTGATACTTCCGCCACGACGACAGGACGCATGCAAATGCGGCGAGACCTGCATGAAGTCCCGCGCATTCATAGCGCGTACGCCTCCTCCGGGAATGATTTCGACAACGCAATTGTCAGAGATGGCGAATTCCTCCGCGTTTTGAGCGTCCTCGGCGAGAACCGCGATTCGTTGTTCGAGCGTTGCGACTGATGCGTCCCATCCGAGCACTCCCGCAGTGACGACACGTTTCATGCATAGCGTGGAGAGGTCGCGCATTCCACGCCTTCGATCAGTCAGCAAGTCGAATGTTCGCAAGAATGCCACTTCAAGACCTGCAGTACGGGCGACATCGGCAAGTTTTCCGCAGGCTTCCATGTCGACGAAGCCATCAGCAGTCAGCATGCCGATTGCAACAGAGTGAGCGCCCGCCGCAGCCGCCAGTTCAATTTCGCGAATTGATGCGTCGACGATTTGCGGCGTCGCAGTGAATCCGGCAACTGTCATTGCGGTGATTGCACCCTGCAATCGAGGTCGAATCATTACAACGAGCGAGACATTTGTCGCAGCACGCGCCTCGCGCACGAGTTCCATTGTTGGCGTCCAACCTTCGCTTGAAAGGTCATCACAGAGTTCGAGTCGATCTGCAAATGGCGCGGCCATGATCGCTCCCGCAATCGAGTCGACAGGAACTTCAAGAGTTGGCTTCATGGCGATGCAACAGATTCCAGTGCACGATCAAGAACCGCTAAGAGGAATTCCGCATCAGCCGATGTGATGCACATGGGTGGCTTGATTCGCAATGTGTTCCCAGCAAGTCCGCCTTTGCCAATTAAGAGTCCAAGCTCTCTACATTTTTCGAAGACTGCAAGACACTGGGCGCTTGCAGGTTCTTTTGTGGCGTGATCCTTGACAAGTTCGACGCCGAGCATTAATCCAAGCCCACGGATATCGCCAATCAGTTTGTGCTTCTTGGCCAGCACCGCAAATCCAGCCTTCAATTGTGCGCCAATTTTGAGCGAATTCGCTTGCAGTTTTTCATTTTCAATGACTCGCAGCACCGCACGACCTTGCGCGCACGAAACTGGATTTCCGCCGAATGTGTTGAAGTGAATTCGATTCGCAATCGACTTTGCAATTGCTGGCGTGGTGACGACGGCCGCAAGAGGACAGCCGTTGCCAATACCCTTGGCCATCGTGACAATGTCAGGAATAACGCCTTGAGTTTCGAATCCCCAGAAATGCGTTCCAGTACGGCCGAATCCTGATTGCACTTCGTCGGCAATACACAATCCGCCAGCAGCGCGCACATGTTCATAGGTGTGCCGCAAATAATGTTCGGGCATCACGACAGCGCCGCCAACTCCTTGGATCGTCTCAGCGATAAATGCCGCAACCTGTCCAGATGTTCCATACTGGATCAAACTCTTGACATCCGCTGCATACTTGCTTCCAGCATTCGCGTCATCTGCGCCATAGATGCCGCGGTACAAATCGGGCATCAATGCGTGTTGCACGCCGAATGAATGCGGGACATTGAATTTCCAAGTGTGATGGGATGTCAGCGCCATTGCGCCTGGACTTCCGCCGTGATATGCGTTGCGCAGAGCGATAACGTCATAATTTCCAGTCGCCGCTCGAGCCATCATGATCGCCAAATCACTCGCTTCCGAGCCTGAATTGACAAAATAGCACACTTTCAGATCCCCTGGCATTTTTGCAGCAAGTTCTTTCGCAAAGAGCGCGACTTGAGGATTCAGATAGAGCGTTGTGGTGTGCACAATCGTTTCGTTCTGTGCATTCGAAGCCGCAGTCACTTCAGGATGGCAGTGTCCAACGCTAACAGTCACGATTCCGCCGATGCCATCGAGATAGCGCCGCCCAGTTTCATCGAAGAGATACTGACCTTTCCCTTCAACAATCATGATTGGATTTTTGTAAAAGTGATAAATCGCTGGAGAGAGATGTTCCTTGCGCATCGCAAGCACCTCGGCTGGCGAAGGGCCTGTGTATGGCTTGGGCGTGTACGCGAATGGCGGTAATGAAATTTGGTTTGTCATTTTCGGGTTTGTGCGAGTTTGCGTCCAAGAAGATACGTCACGAATGAAATTCCAAATCCAACAAACCAAGAATAGCCATAGAGATGTCGCCAGAAGTCGCCGACCGATTCTGCAGGA
>JBEELA010000111.1:0-3868 GCA_041168365.1 Planctomycetota bacterium | reverse complement strand
GTTGGTCGTATCGAATGATTTGGAATAGTCGCGAACAAAGTCAAGAAATCGACGCGCTTCTTCGTCCGATACAGCGATGCTCCCAGAAGTTTGATATGCAACATGCACTTCGTGTCCTTGATCGCTCAAGCGAATGAGAGTGCCTCCCATCGAAATGACGTCATCATCTGGATGCGGGCTGAAGATCAACACGCGCTTGGGAAAAGTTTCGTCGCGTGGTCGATCGATATCTCCAGCCTGTTTGCGATCGCGAGGCTTTCCACCTGGCCAACCAGTAATCGTTTCCTGCAAATCTCGAAAGACGATGAGATTGATGTCATGGGCGCTCCCGTTGCGCGCGACAAGATCTTGCAGATGATTTTCGTTGTAATCCTCGGCCGTCAATTTGAGAATTGCTTTCTTGGTGTGACCGCTCAGCCAAACGACTGCTTGTCGAATCATGGTTGGAGTCCAATCGACAGACCGAGAAACCCAAGGTGTGCGCTCGCGTTCGAGATGCGCAGCAGCAGGTCGATCCAAATGCACTTCAACGCTTGGATGTGCCTGTAAAAACGTTGCCGGAATCTGTTCTGAAATCGGCCCTTCAACCAACTTCGCAACGATGGGAGCTTTCGCTTCGCCCAGCGCCATCAAGATGATCTGCTTGGATTCGAGAATCGTTCCAATCCCCATCGTCAAAGCACGGATTGGCACTTGTTCTTCACCGAAGAAATCGCTGGCGGAATCGTTGCGTGTCACTCGATCAAGCACGATGAGGCGGGTTCGACTTGCGCGCGGCGAACCAGGCTCATTAAATCCAATGTGACCCGTACGGCCCACTCCAAGAATTTGCAAATCAATTCCGCCAGCCGCACGAATTTTCGCTTCATACGCCAAGCACGATGCAGCAGCACCATCTGCGCTCACCATGCCGTCGGGAACATGCGTGCAAGAAAGATCAATATCGACATGATCGAATAGTTGCTCACGCATGAACAGGTGATAGCTCTGCGGTCCACTTGGATTCATCGGCCAATATTCATCGAGATTGAATGTCGTGACATTCTTGAACGAGAGTCCCTCATTTTGATGCATACGAATGAGTTCGTCATAAATTCCAATCGGTGTGCTGCCAGTCGCCAAACCAAGAACGCAGCGACGGTTTTCTTTTTGCCGCTGTCGAATCAGATCCGCAATTCGAATTGCAATTGCAAGCGCCATGTCGCCTGGACGCGACCACACCGAGATCGGCAGGCGTTCGCACATTCCTGAATCTGAAGGTCCTGAAAATGGTTTTGGAGATTGATGCTGAGGTGCGATTGTGGGCATTTGAGAAGGAGTTTATCAGCAAGTCGATCGCAATTCCCGCAGTGAATGCAATTCAAACTGTGTTCAATCAACCCAAGGAATGGGAGAAAGCTCGACACCGGCATTGCGCTGTAAAAATTGTTTCAGCGCCCATTCGTCTGTGAAAAGAATGATCTGCTGATCATCTCTATCTGTTCCGACCGTCGCATCAGAAAGCAAATCAGGCGTCCAATCATTCGGCGCATCTGGCTTTCGCCACCAACGCACGATTTTCCAACGCGATGGCTCGAGTCTCGACTCGGCACCATACTCCGCCTTCAATCGATACTGCACGACTTCGAATTGCAGCGGACCAACCGCGGTCAGTAGTGGACGCTGAAACTGACCCGTTCCAACCATCAGCATCTGCACGACTCCCTCTTGGAGAAGCTGTTCGATCCCAAGCTGAAACTTTTTTGCGTTGCCTGGTTGCGGATTATTGAGATATGTAAAACACTCGGGGGCAAATCTTGGAATCTCGTTGAAGACAATCGTTCGATCTTCCGTCAGCGTGTCCCCGATGCGCAGCGCATCTTGTCCCACAATTCCAACGACATCGCCCGCGCGCCCTTCTTCGACTGTCTCGCGCTGTTGACCGAAAAGTTTCTGCGCATTGGAGAGTCGAATGCGCCGCCCACTTTGTGCATGAATGACGGTCATTTCGCGGGTAAACGCACCAGAAACAACGCGCACAAATGCGATGCGATCGCGATGCCGCGGATCCATATTCGCCTGAATCTTGAAAACGAATCCGCTGAATGGCACATCGTTCGGTTGGATGATGCGATCACCTGATGGACGCGGCCCAGGACCGACCGAGTGCGCAAGAAATCCGTCAAGCAATAATTGAACGCCAAAGTTGTTTGAAGCGCTACCAAAATAGACTGGCGTCACGGCGCCAGATGCAACACGCACTTCGTCGAATGTTTCACCAGCTCCATGAAGAAGTTCGATCTCCTCGCGAGCGCGGGCATAATCCAAATCATCAAGTTTTTCGTGGATCGCCGGATCTTCGAGCCCGACCACTTTGACTGGCGCGACATACGCGCCGGCTTTCGTGCGTTCGAAGAGATGCACTTGATGCGTCAACCGATCGAACACTCCACGAAATGTTGGTCCTGAACCGAGTGGCCAATTCACAGGAAATGCAGTGATGCCAAGCACGGATTCGAGTTCGTCGATCAATTCGATCGGATTACGCATCGGACGATCGCACTTGTTCATGAATGTAAATATCGGAACACCGCGCTTGCGGCAGACTTCAAACAATTTACGAGTCTGCGCTTCGATTCCTTTGGCAGAGTCGATGACCATGACAACGGCGTCAACTGCGGTCAGAACGCGATATGTGTCTTCAGAAAAATCATTATGTCCAGGCGTATCAAGCAAATTTATGCGGAACCCGTCATAGTCAAATTGAAGCACCGTCGAACTGATCGAGATGCCTCGCTGCTTTTCCAACTCCATCCAGTCGCTCGCTGTTGCGCGCTGTGACTTTCTCGCCGTGACCGAGCCGGCCAAGTCCAAAGCACCGCCATACAACAGCAGTTTCTCAGTCAGCGTCGTCTTGCCGGCGTCTGGATGCGAGATGATCGCAAAGGTTCGTCGTGGTAATGGCGTGGCAGTCATGTGATCTTCTGTGCGAGAAAAAAGCCATTCACATTCGGTGAATCGCAAGTGGAGGAATGTACTCAAATTTGCAACTCAATCGTGAACAGTCCGCTCAGCGTCAATGGTCGGATAGGCTTTCTTGAATGAGCATCCTAAACAGCACAATCGCTGATCCGTATGACGTTCTTGTCGTTGATGATCAGCCAATGATCATCGAAGCGGTTCGTAGACTCCTCCGAAGTGATTCCAACGCGCGAGTTCATGGCTGTGGGTTCGCGTTAGAAGCTCTTGCACGGGCGAAAGATCTTCTGCCTGCTGTGATTCTTCAAGATCTCACGATGACCGATGGGTATGGATTAGATCTTGTCACTGCGTATCGCGCGGAACCGGTACTTGCAGAAACTTCAGTCGTTGTGCTTTCGGGGATTGAGGATCCGCAAGTGAAAGCCCAAGCCTTTGCTCGCGGCGCTGCGGATTACATCGAGAAACTTCCCCCGCCTGTGGAATTTGTCGCACGAGTGAAACATCATGCGCGCGCCTCGCGTGCGCAGAAGCAACTCGTCCAAGCGGCAGTCGCCCAAGCAGAAGCTAAAAAAGAAAAAGAGTTCGCAGACACGCTCATTTTCCGAATGGTTGAAATGGCAAGATCACGAGATCCCACAGAAACCGCAGGACATGTTCAGCGTGTTGCTGGCATTTCGAAGATTCTTTTCGAAGCGTGGGTGATAGCACACCTGCTGCCCGACACCGAATACAAGTCGCAGCAAAGGTTGCTTCGCATTGCCGCAATCCTTCACGATGTGGGCAAGGTCGGTATCGCTGATGCCATCCTTAAAAAAGCGGGGAAGCTAGATGAAGTGGAACGCGCAGAAATGGAAAAACACGCAAAAATTGGCGCAGGTTATTTCTCTGGCTCACGATCAGAGCTCGA
>JBEELA010000110.1:0-4130 GCA_041168365.1 Planctomycetota bacterium | reverse complement strand
CCGATCCTGCAACTTGGAGTGGCGCAGTACCTCCGTGTACATCGCGCTTGGAGATAGCACGGTCGACCCTCAGCGCAACATAGACATCCGATTGAATGCGAGGTTCGACCTCTTGCATTTGCGCGACCGTGAGATCTTCGAGTGGTTTCGATTCTCTGATGGCTGCGCGTACGAGGCGTCCAGCAGAATGATGTGCATCCCGAAATGGGATGCCTTGATTCACAAGATAATCAGCAAGTTCAGTGGCGTTGGAATATCCACCACCTGCGGCGGCGCGCGCACGCTCGCGGTGAACAATCAATCCATCAAGAACGGGGGGAAGCATCCGCAAGCTGAGCGAAAGATGCTCCATCGCATCGAAAAGAGGCTCCTTGTCTTCTTGGAGATCTTTGTTGTATGCAAGAGGCAGTCCCTTGAGAACTGTCAAGATGTTTACAAGGTTGGCGATCTGTCGCCCAGTTTTTCCTCGAATAAGTTCGAGTGCGTCTGGATTTTTCTTCTGTGGCATCAAACTGGAACCGCTTGTGACAGATTCGGAGAGTTCGATCAATCCTGCTTCACCAGTGCTATAAAAAATAATGTCTTCAGCGAAGCGCGAGAGATGAACCGCAGCGAGCGCAGTGGTTGCGAGTGTCTCGACCACGAAATCTCGATCGCTGACGGCATCGAGAGAGTTTGCAGTCGGCGCAGAAAATCCTAGATCATGCGCCAAGTGATCGCGGTCGATGGGATATGCAGTTCCAGCAAGAGCGCCAGATCCCAGTGGGCAGAGTCCGGTGCGAATCGCTGCGTCATTGAATCGATCTCGGTCACGGAGCAACATTTCGACATATGCCATGCACCAATGACCAAAAAGAATTGGCTGGGCGCGTTGCAGATGCGTGTATCCAGGGAAGAGAGTTTCGCGTTCGCGCTCTGCCAAAGACAGAAGGCTGCGGATCGCAGCTTCGATTTCATTCTGTCGATTTGCAATCTGTTTGAGAGTCCAGAGTCGCAAATCAGTTGCAACTTGGTCATTACGACTGCGACCTGTGTGCAGTTTTTTCCCGAGTGATCCGACGCGGGCGACAAGTTCTCTCTCCACCCAAGAATGAATATCTTCGTCGACAGCATCAATTAAAGATGACGGATTTTCAACGCCATGACGCAACACATCGTTGAGAGCTTCAACAAGCGAATCGGCTTCGCTGACCGACAAAACGTTCGCACGCTGAAGTGCACGCGCCCAACCGACGCTTCCTTCAATGTCTTCGTGCAAAAGCGTTCTGTCGAATGCAAGCGAGTCGTTGAAAGCTCGAAAGAGTGGATCAGCGGCTTTCGTAAATCTTCCAGCCCAGGTCACGCTCATCGAGTGACCTGAGGGGATGAAGTGCGAGCAGCAGCGTTCTTTTGTGCAGTTTGAGGATTCGCCGCATCGCGTAGCGCACGAATACGCGCCGGCAATGAAAAGAGACGAATGAAACCTTCCGCATGAGTTTGGTCATAGACATCGTCTGCGCCGAAAGTCGCAAAGTCCTGACTATAAAGCGAATTCGGACTTCGTCGCCCAGAGACTGTCGCAGTACCTTTGAAGAGCCGAACGCGAACGTCACCGTCGAGAACTTGTGCCGCATTTTGTGCGCTCGCCCATAGAACTTCGCGTACTGGAGTGAACCATGTTCCTTCATAGACGATGCGCGCGAAATCGAGCGCCAGCTTTTGTCGCCACTGCATTGTGTCGCGGTCATAGCACAGTTGCTCCAGACCGCGCAGCGCTTCCATCAAGATTGTTCCACCTGGAGTTTCGTATGCGCCGCGACTCTTCATACCGACGAGCCGATTTTCGACCAAATCGATTCGACCAATGCCATGCGCACCGCCGACGCGATTGAGATTTTCAAGTAGTGTGACTGAATTCATCGGCACACCATCGAGCGCAGTTGGGAATCCGCCTCGGAATGAAACGGTGATTTCAGCTCCGGCTTCAGGTGCAAGTTTCGGATCACAAGTGAGCATCCACACATCTTCCGGAGGCGCCTTCCAAGGATCTTCCAGATCGCCACCTTCGTGAGAAATGTGCCAGATATTTGCATCGCGCGAATAGATCTTCTCTGCACTTGCTGCGCATGGGATCGAACGCACTTTCAAATAGTCCAACATTTGTTCTCGGCTCTTGAGATCCCAGAGTCGCCATGGCGCAATGACTGGAAGGTGCGGCGCAAGAGCCGCAAATGTGCACTCGAATCGAACTTGATCGTTGCCCTTGCCAGTGCAACCGTGGCTGAGTGCATCGCAATCTTCAGCAAGTGCGACTTCGACTTGCGCGCGTGCAATAATCGGTCGCGCAATCGAAGTTCCCAAGAGATATCGACCTTCATAGACGGAGCCAGTGATCGCCATTGGATATGCAAACTCCTCGAGGAATGCTTTGCGCAGATCCTTGATCACGCATTTGGTCGCACCCGAGCGAATTGCTTTCTCTTGAATTCCTTCAAGTTCTCGCGCACCTTGACCAACATCTGCCACGACGGCGATGACTTCGCATCCATATGTCTCAACGAGCCATGGAATAATGCAGGAAGTATCGAGACCTCCAGAATACGCGAGTGAAACACGGTGGGGTTTGAATGACTGACTCATGGTGACTCCTTCAAAGCAAAGATATAAGAACGGACGGTATGAATAGAAAGCGGACGAGTTGTGTCGGTCTGAATTTAGATACGAAGTGCGATATCTGGTCGCAGCAGTGCGAGCATGAGTGCGTTCTGCACATGCATGCGATTTTCGGCTTGGTCAAGAACGATCGATGCGGATGAATCGATTACTTCCGCGGTGACTTCTTCGCCACGCTTCGCAGGAAGGCAGTGCATGAAACGAGCATTCGCGCCAGCTCTACGCATGAGCTCTGCATTGACTTGATATGATGCAAGAAGTGCGGTCTTTTCAACAGTTTGAGATTCTTCGCCCATGGATATCCATACATCGGTATAGATCGCATCCGCGCCTTTGACAGCATCGAGATCGTCGGTGCAGACAATGCGTGCGCCGCTGCGGCACGAACGACTATCTGCGACTCGAAGAACTTCAGCAGGTGGTCGATAGGACGGAGGAGTGATCACGGTCATTCTGCCCCCAAGTGTGGCGACCGCTTCGATGAGCGAGTGGCAGACATTATTCCCATCGCCTACCCATACAAGATGGAGTTGTTCGCTTGGAATTCCAGTTTCCAACAATGTGAAGATGTCGGCGAGTGCTTGACATGGATGATGCAGATCGCTGAGTGCATTGATCACAGGCACAGAACTCGCCGCCGCAAATCGTTTGAGTAGATCGTGTGATCGACAGCGAATGGCAACAACATCAACCCAGCGTGAAAGATTTTGCGCGTAATCCTCGACGGTTTCGCGCACGCCGATCGGCGATGCTTGATGATCCAAGAAGCTGACTCCGCCGCCAAGTTTCTGAAATCCAAGTTCAAAAGAAACGCGAGTGCGCAGCGAAGGTTTTTCAAAGAGCATCACGAGTGAACGCTGCGCAAGACTTCCTGCAAATAATGAATAGTCAGCCTTCATTCTGTTTGCAAGTGCAAAGAGATGTGTGATCTCGGTTGTGGAGAGATCGACAACCTGAATCAGATCACGTGTGACGAGGATTGGTGCTGTGAGTGTCATCGTGAGAGTGTTGATTGTGTCGTGTGCAACGATGAGATAGAAGGGGGAAGAATGGTACTGCCGACGGATTCGCCCTCAGCAAGTCTGGCCAGAATATTTTTATCACGCCACCCAGCAATCACAACACAGATTCCTATTTCAGTCGCTGTAGCAAGCGCGTTGTTGATCTTGGGGATCATGCCACCGTAGATCACACCTTGTTCGATCAAGGTTGCAACTTCTGACGCAGTGATTTGCGAGATGAGTGCGCCATCTTGATCGAGAACGCCAGAGACATCAGTCAAGAAAATGAGTCTTGTTGCGCCGACAATTCGCGCAATCGCAGCCGCTGCATCGTCTGCATTCACATTGAGCAAATCTCCGCCAGCATCAACCGCAACGCTGGAGATGATTGGCAAGAATCCAGCATGAAGCAGAGTATGAACAAGCTTTGCGTCACCGCCGACAACTTCGCCAACGCGACCGGGATTGAAGGGATAG
>JBEELA010000109.1:0-3078 GCA_041168365.1 Planctomycetota bacterium | reverse complement strand
CGGATCGTGTCGGTCGCCGAGGACTGTCTGAGCCCCGAGAGGACTTTTCACGGCTGCCCACTTATGCATTTCCGTGGCTCTATTGCGTGGCAAATCAACCAAAGAAAAACCGCTCCTTGCTGGACGCAAGAAGCGGCTTAAAATCACAGTAAAATCAACGATCAGAAATCGTCAATTAATTCGTAGCTCCGCCTTGTCCATTTTGACCAGCCTGACCTCCGCGACCGCCACCGCCTTGACCGCCTCCACCCTGTCCACCACCGCCGCCACCTTGTCCGCCTCGCATACCGCGGAACAATTCGGTTCGTTCATCTTCATCGATCGTTCCATCTTTATTCTTGTCGGCTTTCTTCGCGGCTTCTTGGAATTGCTCAGGAAGATCTGAAATCTTGCCTGTTCCAAATGCACCAGCGTTGCGACCACCATCACGACCCTTTGGCATTAATTCCTGCTGTTCAGGGGTCAAAAGTGCTTTCAACTGATCCATGTATCGGGTTCCCATGACGCCGCGTTCATCCATCAATTTTCCAACAGGATCAGCTGCGTTGTTCTGACCAAACTGTCGCCCCATCATGGCCATTGGCGAAACCGTTCCAGACATCATGCCAATCATGCGTTCTGATTCTTCCAATCGCTGCTGAGGTTCTTCTTTGCGAGTTGCAGTAACCAATCGTTCATTCATGCCAGTCAATTCGCCGATGTACGCGACTTGCAACGCAGAAACTGCGGTACGCGCTTCTGGCGAAAGATCTGTCAGCTCGAGCGCCTTTGTGAACATTTCAGTTGTCCGTGTCTGGCGATAGATACGACGGAACGCAGCCGCCAATGCAGCTTGATTGAACTTTGCTCCATCCTCTGCAGGCATCGCACCAACAATTATTGTGCGGAATTGATCGTTCACTTCACGGACTGCTTTGCGCAGCGTGATCTGCCGATCGGCGATCACCTTCGCAGCGGCGATATCACCGTCAAGAACAGTTCGCATCATCTTTGGATCGCTTTGATCGATATAGCCATCGCGTGTAACGAGCGCATTATCGAGTTGTAATTCGTAATCGTCGAGCGTCTTGGCAGATCCGTCGATCGAAGTCTGAGAGACTCCAGCTTCGTCCATCACGACAAAAAGATTTGTCGCCTCGCCCGAAAGAATTGCATTATCCATGGACTTCTCACGGCGAAGAAACCGCTGAAATTTTGCCCAATTTGCTTCCTGATTATTACCAAGCGTTGCTTCGATTCCACCAATGACAATTGCCTTGAATGCCGCTTTTTCTCCAGACCAACGATTGATTTCGGCAACGATCTCTTCCATGATTGCCTTCGTTTCAAGATCTGCACCGGTGGCTTTGCGTTCTGCTGCCATTTCTTCACCCATCTTTGTCATACGTTGGGAGAAGAATTTTTGGCGAGCCTCGTCAGACAATGGACCGCCGTTTTCAACTTCCATTTGTTCAACATCTTGCTGAATGGTTTCGCGCATCGTTCGCATCTTCTCGCGCATATCTCCACCCATAAAACTCTGAAACATTCGCATCCCAGCCTCTTGAATCTTCTGTTGGGACGCTTCTGCGGCAGGATTGAAGGCGAGGTCATAATCATTCAAAAGAGTTTCAACGATCACCATCTGACCTTCGTCGAAACTGAGTTGTTCTTTAAAGAGCGGGATATCTCTGCGCAAGAAATCTGCCTTATATCGAGTCATAAGTTGACTGAATGCACCCATCCCTCCACGACCACCACCGCCACCGCCGCCGCCGCCGAATCCAAATCCACCTTGGCCTCGACCGCCGCCTTGACCGCCTTGACCTTGACCGCCGCCTTGCTGCTTCACTTCTTGCTTGGCGGCCTTATCCTTTGGAGCCGGTTGAGTCGCAGGCTGATTTGCCGCGGGCGCAGCTTGCGTCGCACCTTGAAAGGCAAGCGCACTTGAGCCAAACAAAGAAATGCTCAAGATGAGGGAAGAAGAGAAGATGGTCGAGCGCATTGGTGATTGCATCATTTCGGAAACTCTTTCAGTTTGAATATCGAACAAGAAAACGCAGTGGATGACAGAATAGTCCATCGAGCCCAAACAGCGCTCAACTTTCTTGAGTCATTGATATGAAAAGCTAGATTCGGGACAGGATAAATAACTAAAATCCACTTCAATTTGAAGCGGAAAGTTGGTAAATCACCCCAGGCCCGTCAGCTCCAGAATTGGTTCCGCAGAGGAATAACGAGCCATCGAGCGCTTCCCCGAAGCTTGCGGGACAAAAACCGCTTTTCCCCCCGACGACGACGGGTGGGACGGTCAGTTTGCCACCAACCGCTCTCAACCCCCACATCGTTCCAACGGCATAGTCGGCGTACAAATAAACTCCTACTAAATTGGGATAGGCAGTTCCTCTATACACATATCCGCCCGTCACAGAAACGCCGTCCTTGTGGGAATACTCCACAAGTGGTTCGATGAATTTCGGATCTGCTTCACTTGAATCCTCAACGCCTTGAGTCGGATGAAAACCTTCTCGAGGTCGCCATCCATAATTGCCGCCCTTCGTCACGATGTCGATTTCTTCCCACGCATTTTGACCTACATCACCGGCGTAGATTTCGCCAGTCTTACGGTCGAAAGACATGCGCCACACATTTCGAAGTCCGTATGCAAAAATTTCTGGTGAGGAGTCTGCTTTGCCAACAAATGGATTGTCGGAAGGAATGCCGTATTGTTTTCCTTCAGCAGGATGATCAACATCAATGCGCAACATTGCGGCGAGAAGTGAATTCGTATTTTGTCCGTTGCCCCAAGGATCATTACCCGCGCCACCGTCGCCAGTGGAAATATAGAGATAGCCATCGGGACCAAAAAGAACCGTTCCACCATTGTGATTCCATGCTGGATCAGGAACTTCCAGAAGTATCAGTTGTGATGCGGGATCGATCATGCCGTCGTCCTTCGCCGTGAAACGTGCGAGCACTTCGCGATCAGGGGATTTATCAGTCTTTTTCGCGGTGTACCACACATAGAGAAAGCGATTCTCGGCGAACTTTGGATGAAATGCGAGTGAAAGCAAACCCTGTTCATTGAACTTATCAAAG
>JBEELA010000108.1:0-2670 GCA_041168365.1 Planctomycetota bacterium | reverse complement strand
TCTTCGCTCACTTTCGCTCGAACTGCAGGTTCGGAGGTCATCACGCGCGACTCGTCTGTCGTCTTCCAAAGAAAAATCTCCAGAAGTTCAGCAGCCTCGAGGGTCAATCCTTCTGCAAGATTCTTTGCATCGTGAAACTGACGCCAATCACGCGCATCGCGAAAAGCAATCATCGCATCTCGCAACTGCGCATAACGATCCCCGCCACTCGCGGGGAAATCTGTCACGTGACAGAAACCCTGACCATCTTTGGAGGGTTCTTTGGCATGCCATTTCGATCGCAGGCCAAAGCGCCGAGTTTCTCAACCGTGTCCATACCAGATGTGACTTTGCCAAACGCCGTGTATTGACCGTCGAGATGCTTACATCCGTCGCGGGTCAAGCAGACGAAGAATTGGCTTCCGGCACTATTTGGATCGGCCGAACGAGCCATCGAAAGAACGCCAGCTTCATGACGACGATTGTTGAATTCCGCTTCAACTTCCCATCCGGGACCGCCCGTGCCATCACCATCTGGGCATCCACCTTGGATGACAAAGCCCGCAAGAATACGGTGGAAAATCAGGCCGTTGTAAAAACCGCTCTTTACTAACTTCAGAAAGTTTGCGGCGTGCTTTGGAGCAACGTCTTTCCACAATTCAACTTCGAAATTACCCAGAGATGTTTCGATGCGAGCGGTTGGAAAATTGCTAATTGTCTTTGTCATTATTTTTGTTGTGACTTTCACTGGCGTCTTTGCTTTGACTGGTGCCTTTGCTTTATCTTTTGTCGAGGATTTTAATGTTGTCTTTGCCATGAGACGAAGGAGGATAGCACTGAGGCCCAAATCCGTGGGATTCGCACCTTCAGTCCCAACGCACACTCCTCAAGCTTGTTTACGGCCCGATCCATTTTCCTGCGCCAAGAGGCTGGGATCGAATTGGTCGCAGATAATTTCGTCCCTCGAAAACGGTGACATCTCCAGTCAACATGACATGAGATGCTCCATCACTCGACCTTGCGCTTGCGATCAATTGATTCAACATCCCACATGGCAAAAGTTCGAGCGCGATGTCTCCGTTGTCTCGTTGACCTGAAGCGAAAATAAATCGCCACGTTCCGGTCAGCGGATCCCGAGTGATCGTTCCGCGTCGACTCTGCACCCTCATGGGCGGCAGCAATGGAAGTGCTGAATGCGTGGCAGATGAAAGAGGTGCTGTTCGCGCTTCGATCATTGGCATGACACTGGCAGTGAGATCGGTGGCGGAAGCGACAGTGCGCGAAGACTGTGGTGTTCCAGGGGCTGCTGCAATTGCTGGCGCAGCGTTGTCAGCACTTGAAGGAACAACCGCAACGCGTTCGTTCAATCGACTTTCAAGATCAGTTGCGAATTTTTCTGGATCGACGTTCTTTGTATCGGTAACCAGAGTCACATCAGTCGCCGCGGTTGTCCCAGCTGCCGCAACTGCTGCAGTTTCAGCAGTCGCTACAACAGAACGATTTTGCGCAAGTTCAAGCGCGCCTTTCGAACCAGGCGGCAAGAGCTTCGGCACCGCAGGTCGTTCAACGCGTCGATCTACAGGAACTGCGAATGTGGGTAAAAGGAAATTTCTTTTGTGAAAGACTAAGACTTGTCCGCTGATTTCAAACATCGGTGCAGACGTTCCATCCTTGATCGTTGAGACGTGGCGCTGAATCATGTCGGCGAGAGGCTCGGCAGGCAGAAGAATGAGTGATCGATCAGTAGCGCCATCGACTCGACCGTCCAATTCGAATGTCCAAACACCAAAAAATTCGTCGCGTCCAAGCGTTCCTGAAGCGCGCACCAGAAATCCACCTTCAGGAATCAAAGGCGCAAGAAATTTTCCGGAAGCAAGAATCTCCGCCGCTTCTTGAGCTGGAGTGATCACAAGTGCTGAATTCGCGGCAGCAGGTGGCTCGACTTTAGATGCACCAATTTTTTCGATTGTTGGCAACGCGACCGATGGAGCAATCGGCGCAGATTCTGCGGGCTTATCCGGCGCGACTTGCGGCGTCTGCTGAACAACTTGGGCAAATGCCGACAACGAAAAAAATGAAATAAAACTTGAAACAAGAATTGGCAATAGAACAGCGGCGAAAATGGTTCGCGAGAAAACGATCACGCTGGTTCGACAGTGACAGTAAGTCCGCGACCTTGCAAACGCTCGCAGATCAACTCGGCGTGTTCGCGGTGCGTGTGAGTGACTTGCGATGCACCTTCGTGATGGATTTCGTTGGTCTTGGTCACAGCCAAATTCATCTCAAGTCGAGCAATTTCACGCAAACAACGAATCACAAAGTCGAATGTATTCACGTTGTCGTTATGAACGATGACTGCCCATGGACCCATTGGCCCAGCTCGCATTGGCTTTGGCGCAACGACAGTTTCTGTGGCAGTTTCAGGGGCAGTTTGGGTGGCTTGACTCATATTTGGTGTCTCCTTTATGACAAAGATTAGTTTAGGGGAAATCCCAGATTGACATCCCATATTTCGAAAATCTTTTTCAGCCGTTTGACGGCGAGGGAGATACAAGCCAACATAGCGCTCCCATGGCCGAGTACCCAAGTGGCCCAAGGGGACGGATTGCAAATCCGTTATTCGTGGGTTCGAATCCCACCTCGGCCTCTTCAACCGCCCCAAACTAATTTGGGGCGGTTGTTTTTTAAGGT
>JBEELA010000107.1:0-3097 GCA_041168365.1 Planctomycetota bacterium | reverse complement strand
AATGCAGCTAAGAGTGCGCCACACATAAAAACAGTTGAAAGCCCGATATCTACATACATTCTCTGATCATCCATCATTGTAAATGCGGAAAGGGGATTACTCATGAGCACGAGAAGTGTCGAGGCGATCAAAATGACAAGGGAAATTGGTTGACGAACGCACTCAAAGAAAGTGTTTTTTGCGATTGCCAGAAGTTGTTCAATAAATCCCATATTGGTAGGCGATTCTACGGCGCATTGCTTCCGAATGTTTGCATCGCTTGGGACTTTCATAAGCCTGCGCCCATTTCATTTCTAAGGTTGGCCCGCGACTTGAATCGGTTCAATCCCTATCCTAAAAGCCGAACCCAATCATTGATTTGACCGTAAACTCCTGACACAGATGAATCGAGATCAATTCGTATATAAACAGGCAACACGTGTCTCGGTTTTTGGACTTGGAATTCAGGTCCCCCTTGGACTCTTTTTACTCATCTTTGGAAGGGTGACTGGTGATTCATCATTTATCTTGGCGTCTGTCTATGTGCTGACTGGAGTCTTGATCTGGCTCTCTTTGATTGTTCTGTTTCATCAACATGGTCTCGAGCGAATTGAAGCGCTCGAAAACGAGGAGATTGATGAAAGACGAGTTGGTGATCAGAGCGTGTTTGAAGGAGAGCGCGAACCGAGCCAAGCTGCGAGCCGTCGATTGCTTTTTATGCATCAGTGGCTCATGCCCACAATGAGTGGAATTGTTGCCATCCTTTTGGCTGGAATCTCATACTTCACGATCACTTGGTTGGCCCGACTCGACGATACTGCCGGCAATGCTGTGACCTTTGGAGTTGGGGGAAATCTTGGATGGCAGCTCGCCATTTGCGCTGTCTTGGCACTTTTCTCATTCATTTTCTCTCGATTTGTGGCGGGAATGGCTCAAAAGTTGGCTTGGCAGAACTTGCGTGGTGGTGCTGGTGCTATGGTCGGCAACGCACTCGTCTTACTCGCAATTGCAGTAGGAATCGTTTTTCAAGTTTTTCGAAAGCCAGCAGTTCTTGAGGGAATTGCATACGGAATAGCAATCTTTCTCGCGATCATTGCTGCTGAAATTTTCTTGAATCTCATCCTAAACATTTATCGTCCTCGGCGACACAATGAATTATCACGCCCTGCATTCGATTCCAAATTGCTTGGACTTGCCGCAGCTCCCGACTCCATCGTTCGAAGCATCAATGAAGCCGTAAACTATCAATTCGGATTCGATATCACGAGTTCTTGGGGCTATCAATTGCTCTTACGAAGCATCTTGAGACTGTCTGTTCTTGGCATTGTGGTACTCGTCTTGATGTCTATGGTTGTTGTTGTGCAGCCGGGAGAACAGGCAGTGCGATTGCGTGGAGGGAAAGTTGTCGGCGAGATTGCGCATGGCTCCCTTGTCTTAAAGTGGCCTTGGCCATTTGAGTCAATTGAACGATTTAATGTTGGACAAATCAGATCACTTGTTCTTGGATCTAAACTCTTGCCAACATCCAAGGTCAATCTATGGCCGATCGAGGGAGAACCTGATTCCAGCCGACGTCCATTCATTGTCTTGGCAAAGTCCATTGACCGCACCCAAGAACAATTGGGATATCTAGGTGTTTCATCACCTTTATCTTTAAAGGATCAATCTGCTGAAACAGCGCAAGTGGTCACTCAGTTTGCACTTGTTGATGCTGATATTGTTTTGGAGTATCGAGTTAAGGAGGATGGATTACTTGAATACCTGAATTTTTCTGGGGATATTCGTTCGCGCAGAACAATTCTTGATATGAGAGAACGAGCACTTAGAGCACTTGCTCTGCGAGAGGTCAGTCAATACCTTTCAACTCGAACCCTCGACCAAGTCCTTTCTCCAACTGGAGATTCGCTGGTCCTTCAGTTGAAGCAAAGAATTCAAGCGGCATTCGATCGAAGTGGAAGTGGCGTAGAGGTTGTCGGGATTTTGATTCCCGTGCTTCGGCCCCCAGCAGGTGAGCCTGCGGGGATGTTCGAAGAGCTCTCCATTGATATTCAAAACGCTCGGAAAGTTGTTGACGAGGCAAATCGATTGGTTAACACGACCATGTCGACTCTTGTAGGGAGTCCGGATATAGCCCGTCGGGTTGTGCTCGACATTAACTTGCTCAGTGAGATTGAACGTAAACACGGCAAAGATTCTCCAGAGGCACTGCAAAAGCGTTCAACGATCGAAAATATGATTGTTGATGCTCGTGCACAGGCTGCCAGCATTATTGGCGTTGCAAGAGCGCGACGCTGGAGCATGTTGATGAGCGCTCGCGCAACTGCGAGCGAAGTCTTGGGCCAAGCTCCTTCATACCGAGCTGCGCCGGAGATTTATAGAGAAAGAGCAATCATGGCAGTTTTGTCACGTGCTCTCGCTGCGGCTCGTATCAAGTATGTACTTGCAATTGATCCCTCGCGTATCGAATTTGATGTCCAGATGGAACAACCAGAGCCTGGATTGAATCTAGGCGACTACCTCGAGAAGAAGGAATAGAAATGATTCGTAAAATTCCAATCGTAATTGCCTGCATCATCGTCATCGTGCTTGTGCTTTTTAATACAACCTATGTGGTCAATTTTCACGAGATTGCGGTACTCACGCGATTTGGAAAGCCAACAGGAATTCAGCGCGAGCCAGGCTTGCATCTGAAGGCGCCGCTCTTTATTGATCAAGTCGCAAAACTTGATGCACGACTCCAATTTATTGAAAGCCCAATCGAGACAGTGTTGACCAAGGATGGGCAACAAGTCCTTGTTCAGGCATATCTATTGTGGCGAGTCGAAGAATCGAATGATGCCCCTCTGCAATTTTTCGTTTCCTATGGATCCTTAGAAGCAGCTGGAAAAGATTTGGAAACACGGCTCCAGGGTGCAGTTCGTTCTCTTGGCGGTTACAGTTTCAGTGAGTTAATCGGGCAAGGAAGCAAGATCGCAGAAGCCGAGTCGGCGATTCTGGTCGACCTTCGTTCTACAAAGCTCGTTGGCATCGAACCTGTCAGTGTTGGAATCTCACAGATTATTTTGCCCCCAAAGACAACCGTAGCTGTTTTGCGCAGAATGGCGGCAGTTCAACAAAC
>JBEELA010000106.1:0-3097 GCA_041168365.1 Planctomycetota bacterium | reverse complement strand
ATCAGCCACAATGCGAATTCGTCGTCTTGAACGAATCTTTGACATTTTCGCTATGGGTTTTCCTTTGATATGCCTGATGATTTTCTGGATTTTCTTTCTCCCAACGGATTCAGGCGGTGTGCTGCAAATGAAACAGTTTGGTGCGACAGAACGCGTGGCGCAATACCTTGTTTTTAACAGTGCGTTTGTCGCAGCGCTCTACTCAGTCCTTGAATTTGGCGAGAGGTTGGGCGATCTCGCATCGCTGCGATCAATCTTGCGTCGTATCGCGCCGATTTTGGCAGCTCCATCAGAAAGAATTGCGAATCGCGAGCAGCCTGGAGTCCTTTCGGGACGAATCGATATTGAAGATGTTCGATTTTCATATCCAGGAACAGCAAATGAAGTGCTCTCTGGAATCACGATGCATATCTCAGAAGGTGAGAGCATCGCCATCGTCGGCGCATCTGGCAGCGGCAAATCGACATTGACTCAATTGATTCTTGGAATGCGTCAGCCAAGCTTGGGCGAAATTGTTTTCGACGGCAAAGCTCTTGGTCGATTGGATGTTGTGTCGGTTCGGCGTCAAATCGGAGCGGTGATTCAAAACACGCGAGTGATTCCCGGCAGCATTTTGGACAATATCGTTGGAAGCACGCTCTTTACTGCGAAAGATGCACAGGTAGCAATTGATTCTGCAGGGTTTGGGGATGAAGTGGCAAAGATGCCTATGGGCGTTCACACGTATGTCACAGATCAAACTCTCTCTGGCGGTCAAGTTCAGAAGTTGATGATTGCAAGAGCACTCGTCACTCGCCCTCGCATCTTAATTTTCGATGAAGCCACCAGCGCGCTTGACGAAATTTCTCAGGCGCAGGTCGTGCAAAGTCTCGAGAGGTTGAAGTCGACACGCATCATCGTCGCGCATCGACTGAGCACGGTCCGAATGGTCGACAAAATTTATGTGATGGAAGCGGGTCGGGTTGTTCAATCCGGCAACTTCGCAGAACTCGTCGCAGTCGATGGTCCATTCAAAGAAATGGCGCGTCGTCAGATGGTCGATGCAAAAGATGATTCGCAGATTTGAAGTGTGAGCAATAAAAAAAGCAGTCAGCGGCCGTTCAGGAGCAAAGAACGGACGCCGACTGCAATACATTCAATCACACAACGCGGTCGAGCGTCTGGCGCAGACAACGCTTTTAGCGTTTCGGTCTCCGAGACTGGCGTGCGGCGCTTGAGTTGCGAGCGACACGGCTTGCGCCGCCTCCGCTTGCTTTGGCAAGATCAGCATCGGACAGTTTTACGGATTTCGTATTGGTCTTTGACGTCTTGGACGTATTCGCTGGCTTTGGTGACATGAAGATTTCCTTGCTTTTGCTGAAGGCTTGCGATCTACGCAATCGAAAGTCTCAGATATCAATAAAGTACGATACATTTTTATGATGGCAAATACAGAGGCTCATTTCTTTTGAAAAATTTTATAAAGTCAAAGAATTTCACGATCGCAGTGGTCGGAGCAACTGGAGCTGTTGGTGCAGAATTTATTGAATTGTTAGGTTCAAACGGGGTTTCTGCCGACAGAGTCAGGCTCTTTGCAAGTGAGAGATCGGCTGGTCGGTCAATCTTGGTTTCGGGAAATTCTGTGGTTGTCGAAGCTCTTAAGCCAGGTTGTTTTTCCGAAGTAGGCATCGCATTCTTTTCTGCGGGCAAGGGGATTTCCAAGTCGTGGGCGGCGCAGGCAGTCGCATCTGGTGCGTGGGTCGTCGACAATTCGAGTGCCTTCCGCATGAATGTTGACGTGCCTCTCATCATTCCAGACGTGAATGCCAACGCGCTGGACGCATGCAAAGGTCCTTCAATTGTTGCAGTACCAAATTGTTCGACGATTGTTGCGCTTGTCGCCGCAACGCCGCTGCACCGCGTGGCGAAAGTTCGGCGAATGACTGTTGCGACATATCAAGCAGCAAGCGGTGCGGGCGCAGCTGCGATGCGAGAGTTGGAATCGCAAGCGCACGCATTTGTCGAAAAGACTCCGATGCAAACCGAAATTTTTGGCAGGCAATATCTCTTCAATTGTTTCAGCCATAACTCAGCGATCGGGCCCGAGGGTTACAACGAAGAAGAAGCGAAGTTGCTGCACGAGACGCGCAAGATTTGGTCCGATGACACGGTGAGAATCACTGCAACATGCGTTCGTGTGCCAGTTCTGCGCGCACACTGCGAATCCATTGGTCTGGAATTTGAGACACCCATCACAGAAGTGCGTGCGCGAGAGATTCTTGGTGCTGCTTCCGGCGTGGAATTGGTCGATGATCGAATCAACAATCGTTTCCCTGAACCTCTCAATGCAGCTGGGCGAGATCCTGTGCTTGTGGGGCGAATTCGTGCGGATTGGAGTTTGCCACCAGGAATGGGCCTGCAAATGTTTGTCGCAGGAGATCAGATTCGAATTGGCGCAGCGTTGACGGGGTGGAATATCGCAGAGTTGATTGCCGCGCGGATTGGTGAGTGAGTTGGGCGCAAGAGTTGGGCGCGAGAGCCTGAAGAGAACGCGTTTCGTCGAAATCACGCCAGCAGATCGCGCGTGGCTTGTTCCACATTTGGCTGGCGCATTAAATGTTCGCCAACAAGAACAATGTTGATGCCATGCGATCGCAGTCGCTTCAGATCTTCGGAAGTTGTGATTCCGGATTCGCTGACGAGGATCCGCGGATCTTCGACCAAGTCTGCCATACGCATCGAGTGATTCAAGTCCGTTTTCATCGTCCGAAGATTTCTATTGTTGATCCCTAAGAGGGAATAGCCCGCGTGTGGAAACCCAAGGTGATTCAATACGCGGCAAAGATTTTCTGCGTCGTGCACTTCCAACAGAATGGTCATTCCAAGTTCAACGCAGAGAATCTGAAAGTCGATGATCTCACTTTCGCGAAGGCATTCGGCAATCAGCAACACGGCATCTGCGCCAGCTGCTCTTGATTCCCAGATTTGATACGTATCGATAATGAAATCTTTGCGAAGCACAGGGAGGGGTATCGCATCGCGGATTGCGTGGATGTATTCCAACTTCCCGCCGAAATCTTCCGAATCGGTCAGGCAGGAGATCGCAGTCGCACCACCC
>JBEELA010000105.1:0-6318 GCA_041168365.1 Planctomycetota bacterium | reverse complement strand
CGAAATCCCAAAAGATCGAAATCCCAGTCTCTTTGGTCAGTTATTGCAAGTGAAATGGCTCTGAAACGCTGAAAGCTTAATCCAGCCCAGGAGCAAATCCACGGCGCATCGTGTTCTCACAGACCGCGCGAGGCTCGACGAATTGCAAGAGATATTGCGCACCGCCAGCCTTGCTACCCACGCCGCTCATTCCAAAACCGCCGAAGGGTTGTCGACCGACAAGTGCGCCAGTGATCGAGCGATTCAGATAGAGATTGCCCACGCGGAATTCGCGTCGGGCTTTTTCTAAGTGCGATGGTCGACGGCTGAAAACGCCGCCAGTCAATTTGTACTGAGTCGCATTGGCGACTCGCAGCGCTTCGTCGAAATCTTTGACATGAATTACAGCAAGAACTGGGCCGAAGATTTCTTCGTTGGCAAGTCGATGTTCGGGTCGAATGCCAGAGAAAATTGTTGGTCCAACGAAAGGTTTGCCAACCCGGCTCTCCAGTCCATCGGGCACTTTCAGTTGAATCTCCAAGCGACCTTCCTTCGATCCAATCTCGATGTATTCACGAATCTTTTTCGCAGCATCGTTGTCGATCACGGGACCAACATCAGTTCCAGGAAGCATGGGATCGCCGACAGTCAGTGTCCGCGTCGCTTCGACAAGTCGATGCAGAAAAGCATCATGTGCATTTCCCACGACGATCACTCGACTGCACGCAGAACATTTCTGTCCAGAGAATCCAAATGCAGATTGGCGTACGCCAAGAACCGCCTCGTCCAAATCTGCGCTTTCATCGATAATGATCGCATTTTTGCCGCCCATTTCGCAGACCACTTTCTTGACGCACTCCTGATTCGCAAGCGTTCGACCCGATGCTTCAACAATGTCCAGTCCAACACCTTTCGATCCTGTGAATGCGATGAGTGCAATGCGAGGATCGCGTACGAGCGCTGCGCCCACAGTTTCGCCAGGACCTGGCAAGAATGCGAGCGCATCTTTTGGCGCGCCCGCGGCCCAGAGAATTTCGCACATCATCTTTGCAATGGCAGGGGTCTGTTCGGCAGGCTTCACGATGACAGTGTTTCCAGTGACAAGCGCAGCGACGGTCATACCGCAACAAATGGCAAGTGGAAAATTCCACGGACTGATGACAGCAGCGACACCGCGCGGTTGAAACCATTCTTCGTTCAATTCGCCTGTAAACAAACCAAGTCGGCGGGGGTCGAACAATTGAGCAACTTCTCGAGCGTAATACTCGCAGAAATCGATTGCCTCGCAGATATCGCCGTCAGCCTCGCGCCACGTTTTTCCTGCTTCGCGAATAATGATTCCGCAGAGTTCGTCACGGCGAGCGCGCATCGCTGCTGCAGCACGCACCAGCACAGCAGCGCGTTCGAGAAATGGCGTATCGCGCCACGCTGGAAAAGCACGGTGCAGTCGATCGACCGTCGCATTGGCCATTTGCGCAGTGCCATCATTGGCGATGTTTGCAACGGTTGCTCGAGAGATTGCACTTGCAAATGCTTCTCGCTGCGCACCATCTGAAAAATCGCGAAGACTTTCGGTGAAAAATGGTCTGCCATCTGCAATGTTTGGATGGCTTCGCCCCAGCGCATGTCTCTCAGCTGCATGATCAAGCCTCTTTCGCCCATTATCCGATCCAGATCCAGAGCCAGTTGCTCGATGTGGAGATGCAACCAGAATCGCAGAGTCCGCGCCTTCTGCAAATCCAGATCGCAACCAACTTTCATTGCTCGTGTTCTCCAGAAGTCTGCGCACGAGATATGCCATTCCCGGAATCATTTCGCCGACGGGCAAGTATTCACGAAGTCGCAAACCACGTGCAATCGTTGCAGACTTCATTGCATCGCCCATGCCGTGAAGCATTTGCAATTCGATGGCGTTCATCGGAAGTCCAGCCTTCTCAACCATGGCAAGAGCAGCGCCGATCGATCGTGCGTTGTGCGATCCAAGTGCGAGTTTCACACCACCCACACCGACCCGCTGAGGAGTGGATCGAATGAATCTACTTGCCATCCGTTCGAAGCACGCGTCCGTATCTCGCTTCACTCCCCAAACGGGTGAAGTCCATCCCAATTGTTCCGACTGAATCGTTTGCGAATCCCAGTACGCACCTTTGACCAATCGAACGGTGACGACGCGTCCAGTTTTCTTGGACCAATCGATGATTCGCTGCGCGTCATTCTCGCCACTGCGAAGATAAGATTGCATCGCTATTCCAGCTGAAAATGGCACTTTTTCGCAGCATCGCATGAAGAGTTCAAGCGTCAGGTCTTTGAGCGAATACTGCTCCATATCGAAATTCACAAAGACGCCATTCTTCTGCGCCGCAACAAGAATCGGCGTGAGTGCATCGACCAATCCATTGAGTGATCCAGCGAAATCGATTGGATCTGTTCGTGCAAAGAGGGATGAAATCTTGATCGAGACATTGGTGCGTGGAATCGCGCCAAGATGATCGCTCTCAAGTCGCGCATTCGGCTTCCATGTCGCAACTTCGCCAGGGAGATTTGCAATCAGATCGAGATATTTATCGCGGTACATCTGCGCTTCGGAATCACTCAGACAGGCTTCGCCGAGAAGATCGACGCTGAACGCCAAATTGTCAGACCAAAGTTTTTTCAATGTTGGAAGTGCGCTCTTTGCATCGCGACCTGCAATAAATTTGCTCGCCATCGATTCGATTTGGCCGGCCATTGTCTTGGCGACTAAACCCTTCGCAAGCCCACCTGCGCGAAGTCCCATGTCCAGTCCTGGCGGAAGATTCAATCCAGGTTTGGACATGAAGTCGACCAAGTGTTCATAGATTGCGTCCGAAGTTCGAAGCGCTGGAAAGCAATCGACGAAGTGAAAAAGTTGGACTTTGAATTCCGGATCTTTCATGGACCACGCCATCAATTTGTCCGACCAAAATGCGGCGCTCATCACGCCTGCTCGATCGTCGCGTGCAGCGTTCAGGATGGCGAGTGCGTGCGCCTGCGCTTGTTGTTCCAACTTCGCATCGCCATCAACAGGTGTTGGTGGAGTGTCCACTGTTTCAACGACGGGTTGCGCTGGCGCAGGCGTTCGTACGGTTGCGGATTTCGACGCTTTTGTTTGAGCGGCGGATGACTTCGATCGAGTGAACAAACCCATAGAGATCAATGAGTATAGGAATGAGAGCACGATCTCGGTACGAGACAAATTCGCCGATCGAATCTGCGTATCTCTCTTGTAAATCTTTGGATAAAAAAGCGGTAAATCCGCTTTATTTTCGGCGCAAACCTGTGGCAGTTCGGCCAACGACGGCAAGTGCTTTTTCGTAACTATCGATGCAGCGCTTCGCCGCACCATCCCAAGTAATTCCGCGCACTTCAAACAATCCTCGATCGCGCAGTTCCGCACGAAGCGGGGGATGCCGCAGTACTGCGACGATCTTGTTCGCCATATCGTCGACATCCCAGAAGTTGACTTTCAAAGCATGCGTCAAAACTTCAGATACGCCAGAGTTCTTACTGATGATTACTGGAACTCGATGGCCCATTGCTTCGAGGGGAGCGATACCAAATGGTTCGGAAACGCTCGGCATGACATAGAGATCTGCGAGCGAGAAAACGCGTTGAATATCTTTGCCGCGCAAGAAACCGGTGAATGTCATGCGGCTTCCAATTCCCAGTTCCGCGGCCATCTCGATCATTGCTGTTGCTTGATCGCCAGATCCTGCCACAACGAAGCGCACATTCTGTTCAACTTCGAGAACTCTTTTCGCAGCGCGTACGAAATATTCAGGTCCCTTTTGCATCGTGATTCGGCCAAAATAGAGCACGATTCGCTCGGAACGCTCGATGCGCTTGATGCCATATGTGGAAGGTTCGATATCGACTCCGTTATAGACAACATCAATCTTGTCTGGGGAGACACCATAACGATTCACGAGCAGATTTCGTGTCAGCATGCTGACAGCAAGGACGCGGACTGCGGCGTGCATTCCTCGACGTTCAATGTTGTACACGGCTTGGTTGACATGCTCGCCTGAACGATCGAATTCTGTCGCATGAACATGCACAACGAGTGGTCGCCCAGTCAATCGTGCAAGTGCGATACCTGCGGGATATGTCAGCCAGTCATGCGCGTGAATAATGTCAAATGGCAAATGTTGCGCAGCACGAACGCAGAAGTGCGCGTATCGCTCGGCTGCAAGAATCAGATCGCCGTCGTATCCACCGATAGTGTCTGGCGTTGGACTGTGATTATTCGAACCGCCTCGTCCTGCTTCAGGAAGGGCGCGTTCAATCACGAGATCTGCAATTGATACTCCATCCAATTCCCCACTTAATTTTCTGTGAGTGACTGTCTGGACAATGTGCTCAAATTGTTCATCAGTGAGCGATTGAAGCTCTTCGCCCATGACATCTATCCCGCCGATTTCTTTGAGCGCATCACGCGGCGTCGTGATCAATCGACCGCGCGCAGAACCAGATGCATAAGAACTCTGCGCCATCATTGGCAAATCGAGAATCTTGATCCGCTCTGGCGTCCCACGTTGCAGAGATTCTGTTCGGACTTTCTGGATGCTGGCAATTCGCGTCGACTCCAAAATCTCTGCCAAATCAGTGGATTCTGTGATCATTCCTTCTGGAGGAGCAACCCACGCCGAGACCTCTGCAACTTCACTTGCAGGCGAAAGTAATCGAACGTGCGAAGAATGGGATCGAGAAATTGCGCGTGGAAGCGCAAAGGTGATATCGCATCCAGCCGAAGTCAGCCCACGAGTCAAACCATGGCATGCAGTTCCCAATCCGCCGGTGATGAATGGTGGGAATTCCCAACCAAGCATCAGAACTCGTGGAGGTGTCATTCCTCGCTCCCAGCGCCAGACATATCTCCAAGTTGTCGAAACATTGACTCGAAGGCAAAGAGAAATAATTGTGCCCTTTGCAAGTCATCGGCAAGATCAGTGCCGAATGGAACTGTGCATTCAAAAACATATCGCTTCGATTCGTCCCGAAAATGTCGAATCTTAGGAGGAGCCTCCAAGCAATCAAGATCAACCAGTTCTTCACGGAGCAAATCTTCCATGGAGTCTCGCGACTCAACGAGTTGCGATTCAATTGATTCGCTCAGCCAACGATCAGCAGTCCCAAGCGAAAGGCGCCAACCATCCGAAGCGGCTTCAATGCGGTACTGCGCCTTTGCTGCAGAGTCTTTCGCTTCGCATTCCAAACGTTCCCCAGTAAGCGCAACAGATGCGAAGATCGACGTTTTTTGGGCGTGATCATGGAGCGAGCGAAGAGTCTGTTGTGGTTGGGTCGAAGTCATAATGTTGTGGGGGGGCGATAGTACGTCAGAAACCGTTAGGATTGTGTGATGGCTGAAACATGGACGGTTCGGCGGTTGCGCAGTTGGATTATTACTTTTTTGACAGAGAAAGTGATCGATTCGCCGACAGTTTGCGCTGATTTACTGCTTGCGCATGTGCTGGGATGCGATCGAATGCGCCTGTATATGGATCCTGATCGTCCCGCGAATGCAGAAGAACTTGCGAAGTTACGTGGACTTGTGCAGCGCGCTGGGCGGCATGAGCCCGTGCAATATCTTGTGGGAACTTGGAGTTTCTTTGGGTGCGAAATCGAAGTCGGGCCGGCCACTCTCATCCCTCGTCCTGCAACCGAATCGCTTGTTGAAGAAGCACTACAACTTGTGCGTGGCAATGACGGCGTTCTGCTTGCTGATGAGATTCGCATCGCCGATCTCTGCACAGGATCTGGATGCGTGGCGATTGCAATCGCAAAATCGCTTCTTGCTGCGCGTGGTGGGCGCAAGCAATTATCGTGGCGCAAGGAGGATGCAGAGTCTGCGGCAGAGGCATTGACTCAAACCGCGCCCGTTCGCATTTACGCAACCGAGATCGTTCGGGAAGCCTGCGAAATGGCGCGCCGAAATGTGAAGTCGCTGGGTTTGGATGCGGCTATAGAAATTCTTGAAGGAGATCTTGATGCGCCACTCGTTGGTCGTGATCTTGAGGGATCATTCGATCTGCTATGTGCGAATCCCCCGTACATCAGCGATGCAGAATGGGCTGACGTCCCCAAGAATGTCCGTGAATTCGAGCCTTCGACGGCACTGCGGGGCGGACGCGATGGATTAGATTTCGTTCGCAGAATTGTCGGTGGGGCACCCAAGTGGTTGAAACCCAACGGATCAATTCTTGTTGAGATCAGTTCGAGTCAAGGCAAATCAGCAACTGCAATTGCTGCGGACCTTGGATATCGATCAATTCGCATACTTCCAGATTTAGAAGGGCATCAAAGAATCTTGGCGGCGGTTCG
>JBEELA010000104.1:0-2812 GCA_041168365.1 Planctomycetota bacterium | reverse complement strand
AACTTGGTTCGATGCTCGGGTTTCTCAAACCGCAAATGATAAACATGCCCCACATGCTCGCAACCTTCTGGAACAAACGGAGTCGTGACTCCGTTTTTCTCTGCCCATGAAGCCAGTTCAGAGTGGTATTGATTCCAAATCTTTACTCTGCCAACGTTAATTTCGTCTGCCCGCTGAAGTTGACCAAACAGAATCGCCGCAAGTAGGTCACTCATGACCCAACTTGAGCCGATATCAACCCAAGTGTATTTATCTACTTGTCCACGTAAAAACCGTGATCGGTTTGTGCCCTTTTCTCGCAGAATCTCCGCGCGTTCTACCATGCTTTCGTCATTAACGATTAGTGCACCACCTTCGCCACAGATGATATTTTTCGTTTCATGAAAACTTTGCGTTGCCAGTGATCCAAAGGTGCCGAGGTACTTGCCTTTATATTTGGCGAACAAACCGTGCGCATTGTCTTCAATCAGCAGCAGATTGTGCTTAGCTGCAATCTGTAGAATCTGCTCCATCTCGCAGGCGATTCCACCGTAGTGCACTACACAGATGGCCCGAGTTTTCGAAGTAATCGCTGCTTCAATCATTGATGCGTCGATGTTCAGGGTGTCTGAGCGCGAGTCAACGAACACTGGGCGAGCACCGTAGAGGGCAAATGCGCTCGCAGTCGAGACAAATGTATACGACGGCACGATGACTTCATCACCTGGCTGCAAGTTGGCAAGCAACGCCGACATTTCGAGGGCGTGCGTACAAGATGATGTTAGAAGTGTTCTTGGATTAGTGAACACATTCTCAATCAGGGATTCTGATTTTTCTGTGAATGGGCCATTCCCAGAGAGTTGGTTTGAACGCCATGAACTATTAAAAAAATTTAAGTCAGTGGCGCATAGCTCGATCGCGTTAAATTGTATAAACGAAGTCTTTGGGCTCACTTCAGCTCCCTTGCAGTACGTCGAATATCCAGTTTTACTGTCTCCTTATATTTGCTTCGAAACAAATTCTGTGCAATTAGTCCGGAGAATCCTAGATTTATTAGACCCAAAAGATACAACGATGTAAAACCCGGGAGGATTGTGCCTGCCGTAAGATAGCGAAGCACAAATACGGAAGTAAAAAGTGCAGAAGTCAAAGTTAGAAGTGTGCTTAGCGCGCCAATCAGTTTCATTTGGCGTTGAATTAGATATCGCAGGAAAGGAAGCGATGAACCTATAAGAGCTCGAAGCTTAAAATTTGAATTTTCTCGCAGGCCCTTCTGAGTCCCGGTCCTTACATTTATGTACTTTTTCGTGATCAGAAACATCCATCCAATCTCGAGATTTGCTTGGTCATTGAGTTGGGAGGCTGTAATGAATTCTTTGCTGTATATACAGAATGACGAGAATCTGAATTTCTTTGGTGTTTTGAAGAGCCGAACCGCAACACGACGGATCAATTCGGTCGCAATGCCTCTTAATAGGCCATTCACTCTGTAGTTAGGTGCGCCAACGACGAAGTCAAGATCTTTCTGTTTTAGTTTGGTTAGAAGATCAATTACGCTACTTAGGTCGTCTTTGACATCATCATCAAGAGTTAAAATAAAGTCTGATTTTGCTTTAGATAGTCCGACTGCTGTTGCATTAGTTTGCCCTACATTCACTCTCATCTCAATTAGACGAAGATTTACGCCTAGTGGTAGGTCACGAATCTCTTTAACTCTCGAAGTTGTTTCATCAGTGCTCCCATCATTGACAACAATGATTTCTTCAAGCCCTAACGTGGCACACTTTTCAGATATTGACATCACTGTCTTATCAATGAATCTTGCTGAGTTGTAAGTGGGAATGACTACTGTAAGACTCACAGACATCATCGTAGTATTCTCGCAAGATGTCTATGCTTAGTGTTGATGCAAAAAGCACTGCGACTCGGGTTCATTGGGGGATCATCAAAGTCTGCAATAGGCCTAGTGCACAGCATTGCGGCTCGACTAGACAGACGTTTTGAATTAGTCGCTGGTTGTTTTAGTCGCGACAAAGATATCAACACTAAGACCGGCTATGAGTGGGGAGTCGACGAAAATAGGATCTATCCCGACTTTTTCGAAATGCTGCAGAAAGAATCAGTCAATCTAGACGCTGTTGCAGTGTTGACTCCAGTGTTCAGTCACGCGCCAATCATTGGTGCAGTTCTAGAACACGGCTTACCAGCGATCAGCGAGAAGCCTCTTGTCTCGACCGAATCAGAAATTGGAGTTCTTCGGAATACGCTTGGTCGCAAACCTCAGCCAATTTTTGTAACTTTCAATTACACGGGATACCCCATGGTTCGTGAGTTGCGCTCACGTATTCAGAGAGGCGACTTTGGCAAAATTCACTCTGTTCGTTTGACGATGCAACAGGAAAGCTATGTGCGCCGCCGGGAGAACGGTGAGACCTCTAAGCCCCAAGCATGGCGTTTGACTGACCGTGAAATTCCAACTGTTTCTCTCGATTTAGGTATGCATGTTGTGCACTTGCAGAATTTTTTGACTGGTGGATCGCCGGTGAACGTGTCATCACGCATGAACTCATTTGGAGCTTTCCCAGAAGTGATTGATGACGTGGACGTCATGTACTACACAGATGACGGTTGCTTTGTTCACGGCTGGTGGGGTAAAAGTTCGCTGGGTTATCCGAATGGGCTTTCCGTAGAAGTGTTTGGATCACAAGGCTCGGCTCGATGGGTTCAGGTTGATTCTGAGATACTTAGCCTTCGAACGACAAGTGGTGAAGATCACCGCATTCATCGTGGCACCCTCGGATGTTTAGTTGCTTCGGAAGATCGGTACAACCGC
>JBEELA010000103.1:0-12933 GCA_041168365.1 Planctomycetota bacterium | reverse complement strand
AATCGGGGCGCATCATGGCGGGCATACTGCCGCCTTTCTCAGGTTTTTTCCTCGGGCACAGATTCATGCCTTCGAGCCAGACCCTCGTGCAGTGAAGGTGTTGAAGTCCAATGTCAACGATCCGCGTTTGCGAATCCACGAGATCGCTATCGGCGCACAAAATGGGAAGGCAGAATTTCATATCAGCAGTGGACTTCCGCCTGACGCCACTGCGCAAGTCGAAGCGATCTATCCGCAGGGGTGGGATCAATCTGGTTCCCTGCGTGCGCCGAAGACGCATAAGCAGAAGTGGCCGTGGTGTAAGTTTAAGAAAACCATCACGGTCGCAGTGCGAAGTCTCGATCACTGGGCGCAGAGGTGCGAGATTGGCGAGATCGATTTCATTTGGGCGGATATGCAGGGAGCAGAGGGCGACATGATCGCTGGTGGACAAGCGACGTTGGCTCGAACGCGATATCTCTATACGGAATACAGCAACGAAGAAATCTACGAGGGAGAGCCGACTTTAGAAGCCCTGCTTGCAATGCTGCCGAAATTTTCCGTTGTAAAGCGCTATCCGAGCGACGTGTTGCTGAAGAATATGGCGTTCGTGACGCGGGCCGACGACAAACGCTAAATTTGCAGTTATGGCAACTCGTCCCGCAAAATGCATCTCAAAAAATGTGCAGAAAACAGCACGCTCTGCGCTTGATGCTGGCGATGGATTATTGCGACTTTCACCGACGTGGGTTCCACGATCTTTTTTGCAACCTGGCAAGCGACTGAAACTTCATCCAGATGATTTGTATGCATTCGGACTTCACAGAGGTGGAATCGACGAGCGATGGTTCGGTTCGACAACTGAAGCTGCCAATGACAATCGCACAATCAACGAAGGACTCAGCGCGGTCATTCAGGATGGAAAAAGTTTTCTGTTGCGCGATGTTGTCGCGGAGTTTGGTGCGGAGATCGTCGGCGGTCCGATCTGGAAGAAATACAAGAAGTGGCCGGTCTATTCCAAGTTCTTCGACAACATGGGACCGATCCCGCATCACATGCATCAGAACTTCAAGCAGGCGAAACTCGTTGGACGTGAAGGAAAGCCTGAGGCGTACTACTTCCCGCCGCAGCACAATAATGTGGGGAACAATTTTCCATATACGTTTATGGGTTTCGAGCCCGGCACAACGCGTGATCAGGTCCGCCGCTGTATCGCGGATTGGAGCAAGGGCGACAACAAGATCACATCACTGAGTCGTGCATATCAGTTGGAAGTTGGCACAGGTTGGCTGATTCCACCTGCGATTCTGCATGCGCCTGGTTCGCTGTGCACATACGAACCGCAGTGGGGGAGTGATGTCTTTGGCATGTATCAGAATCTTGTCGAGGGGCGCGAAGTGCCGCGAGAACTCTTGGTGAAAGACATGCCCAAGAACAGGCACAATGACATTGACTTCATTGTTGATCAACTCGACTGGGCTGGCAATCTTGATCCAAACTTCAAGTCGAATCATTTTCTTCGGCCGATCGTCGACACGCAGACGGACACGCATGCGGACAAATGGATTGTCTATGGTCGCATCGACGGCATCCAATATTTTTCAGCGAAGGAATTGACTGTTGCGCCGCGCGGCAAAGTGACAGTGAAAGATCTCGGCGCGAATTCGATCATCGTCGTGCAGGGTGAAGGAAAGATCAACGATTTGAAACTGAATTGCCCAAAGTTGATTCGCTTTCATGAGTTGACCGAGGATGAAGTTTTCATCACCGAACCCGCTGCGCTGGGTGGCGTGACATACGAAAATACAAGCGCAACCGAGGACCTCGTCGTTCTGCGATACTTTGGTCCGCAAGTCAACCCGCAAGCACCGAATATCAATTCAAAGCCATGACGACACTTCACAATCCATCTCATCAACTTCCCAATCTTCACAACGCACTCTGGCCCGGACTTGTCGGCAAAGGTGCGCCTGGAGCCGAGCCCATCATCGGCTTTGATGCGATGCTCGATTTCACGGCGCGTGCATCGGTCGGTGGTGTCAAGTTTGATGGAGTTGACCTTTTTCTATCCGATCCGCACGTCGGTATCGATTCGACGGACGATCAATTGAAACGGATCGTGGCAAAGGTTGCGAAAAAAGATTTGGTCATTGGATCGCTTGTCGCGCCGATCTGGGCGCCGACTGGTGGAGGCTCTGCGATGGGTTCGAAAACCGAGCGCACAAAGTTTCTTGGTCAAATAAAAAAGTCCTGCCGCATTGCAAAGAAATTTCGCGATCTCGGAATTCGACATTATGGAATCATTCGTATTGATTCGGCCGACTCCGCAAAGAACTGGGAAACAGATCCTGCTGGCAATACAAAGAAAATCATTTCGACTTTCAAAGAAGCGACCAAGATCGCAGAGGCGCACGGCGAGCGTCTCGCAGCGGAAGGTGAGATTTGCTGGGCTGGAATGCATGGATGGAAGTCGATGCTGCAAATTCTTGAAGGCGTCGGGATGCCAGAAAATCTTGGATTCCAAGCTGATCTTGCGCATACGTATCTCTATCTGCTTGGACACAATGCGCCCAAGCAAGCCCTGCTGAAGCCGCGTCACACGCAGGCACAGTTCTGGAATGCGTACACGCTGTTGACAGATGCACTTCGGCCATGGACGATCGATGTGCATATCGCACAGAACGACGGCACCGTTCATGGTTCAGGCACGCACGACAAGACCGGTCGTCATTGTTTGCCGAACGATCCAAATGGAAAACTCGACATTGTCAAGGCTGCGGGATATTGGCTGACAGAAAATAAGCGGCCGCTTGCGCGATTTGGCCACATTTGCTGGGACGGTTGCATGTTTCCAAATGATGTGATGGCGCGCCCCAAGACATGGAATGACATTCTTGCGGTGATGATTCAAGTGCGAGATGCGCATGGTCAGGCTTGGTAAATCAATATGAATCCCGCAAAGAAAGAACTCCGTATTGCGATGATTGGTTACGGATTCATGGGTAAGGCGCATTCCAATGCGTATAAGAAAGTTGGGCATTTCTTTCCATCGCAGTATCAGCCAGTGCTTCAGGTTCTTTGTGCACGTGATCCAGCGAGAGCCAAGGCGTTTGCTGATACGTGGGGATACAAACATGTCGTGATTGATTGGCGCGAGGCCGTCATGCGCGATGATGTCGATGCGGTCGACATTTGCACGCCAAACAATTTGCACTGCGAGATCGCAATCGCAGCGGCGAATGCCGGCAAGATGGTGCTCTGTGAAAAACCACTTTCGATGGACAACAGCGATGGAGAACGGATGGTTGCCGCCATCGAAAAAGCGGGCGTTGCAAATACTGTTTGGTACAACTATCGACGCATTCCCGCAGTGACGCTGGCAAAGCAGATCATTGATGAAGGTCGTCTAGGAAAAATCTTTCACTTTCGTGCGCAGTTTTTGCAGGACTGGACGATCAGCCCAGAGTTGCCTCAAGGAGGAGAAGGTCTCTGGCGACTCGATGCCAATGCGGCGGGTTCAGGAGTGACTGGAGACTTGCTCGCACACTGCATTGATACGGCGCAGTGGTTGAATGGCGGAATTTCTCGCGTTGTTGCACGCACCGAAACTTTCATCAAGCAGCGCAAGCACACACTGACTGGAAATGTGCAGGATGTTGGCATTGATGATGCGTGCGAGTTTCTTTGCGACTTCACCAATGGATCGCTGGGCAACTTTGAATCCACCCGTTATGCCCGCGGGCATAAGGCAAAGTATTTCTTCGAGATCAATGGCGAGAACGCATCCATGTCGTGGGATCTTCAAGATCTGCATCGGCTTGAGTTTTTCGATCACAGCGACGAGTCGCGATTGCGCGGATGGAGATCGATTCACGTCACTGACGGCGATCATCCATACATGAAAAATTGGTGGGTGCCAGGATTGACGATCGGATATGAGCACTCATTCATCCATCACCTTGCGGACTTTCTCAAGTCGTTGGAAGACGGCACTGCGGCTCATCCAACTTTTCGTGAAGCACTTGAAACGGGCAAGGTGTGCGACGCTGTGTTGAAGAGTGCAAAGAGCGGTCAGTGGGAAGCGACTGGCGTGAAGAGGTCGGGGTGAGTTGACGCTTCACTCGAATCTGTGAATATCGCATTGAGCGAAAGAGTCTGCCAAGAATGCGCATCATTTATTTCCGCTTTCAACGGGATTCTCATTCGTTCGAAGGTGCGGGCGATGCGTTCACTGGACTGTTTCTGGATTGAAGAGCAGCAACAGACTGCGCATAGAAACGCTGCACATTGACGCATACACTGCGATGATGCCCGAAGTCTTCCGACAGGATCGGATCGCCGTTGCTGTCGGTGTCGATGGTGAATGGGTATTCATTCGTTTGCGCGATGGGAGGGAATTTCGATTCCCGTGGGCCAAGAATGTGCGACTTGCTGCAGCGACTGATGCGTCACGAAAGAATGTCGAACTCATCTGTAGCGGAACAGGGATTCACTGGCCTGATGCGGGCGAGGATCTCACGGTCTTGGGGATTCTCGAAGGACGATTTGGTGCGGTGAAGCCGCGGAGCGAATGACGGTGACAACGGTGCTGCGCTCCCAACGCCTCTGGTTCACTTGACGTCGCTTCAGTGCGTGAGTTCCACCATCACAGGTCGGAGTGAATTTACTGTCCCCAACTAGACAGAATTGCAGCAAGATCTGGTCCGCTGATGATTCCGTCGCCGTTGATGTCACCGGCACCACTGCCGCCCCAATTACTGAGTAATGTTGCGAGATCGATTCCGCTGACGACGCCGTCGCCGTTCAAGTCCGCAGGGTTGGAAAAGTGGTCCTCCGCAGTGAGCATGATTTCCGCAGAATCCATCAAAGCTGGAGCGCTTTTGCCGTGTAAAACCCAGAGGTCGTATGCCTCGATTCCTGTTTGTCCTGGTGGCAAAACAGTATCCCGAAGGAACTCCATGTACTCCTTGCTAGACGTTTGGTAATAGAAACTGACAGCGGCTTTTACTGCATTCGTTGGAATCACATAATTCGTGAAGTCCCAGTACTGCCCATCGGCATATGTATAAGCAACAGGAGCCGCACCCGCTGCTGCAAATGCAGCATTGGTGAATCCACGAGGAGGAATGCGATTGTCGTGCAGAGTCTCACTCGCAAGTGAAAGATGGAAATGTGCACCAACTGGAAGATTTGTTGCCGCTGCGACTTCTGCACCGATTACTTGCTCTGTTTCATAGACCTTCGTGTCGCTGCCGCTGAGTATCGCAGTGGCCATGTCATAGTGCCCGCGCTCGCCGATTAATACATCGTTCTTATCGAAGAATTTCACATTGATCCAAGCACGTCGTCCTTCTGGATATCCAGTCGGTAATTTGTGTCCAGTTTGATTCGTGATCTTGACGCGAAGCTGGCTTCCGCTCTGAGTCAGCTCCATATCAGATGCGTCGCGCAGCATTTGAAGGTTCCGCGCGACTGACGCATCAACGCGTTCAGGTTTCAGGCCAAGCTGTTCAGCTTGACCAGGGCTTGCAGCGTTGAGCCGACTAACGACCGCGCGAATGACCCACGTATTGGAACCCGCCCACGAATGCTGCGGGACATTAGGTCGATCTGCATCGGTGCCGATGTAAGGCGAGCATCCATAACCCTGCTGTGCAGGCATATGGCAATCTTGGCAACTCTTCATCACGCCCGTCGCGTGATTGCCGCCAAAGCGTCGGTCTGGAAAATAAACACCGGTCGTCGCAAATGTGCTGTTGAGCCACTCCGAAAAAGTGCGCTGTTCGCCGAACATGTCATTCTTGTTCATGGTCGGGTGAGAGCGATTCATCGTGTTCAGAACAAGTTGTCCATCGGGCTGGGCAGTAAAGACCGGATTGCTGACATCGTGACATGTTCCGCAGAACGCTCCATCAGAGTGATAGGGCGAATAGATGGTGACAGTTGGGTGGAATGGCCCAGTCGTCCCGCCGCCAGGGAGTGGAACCCCAACAATCGGCACATCGGAGAAAGGGCCGCGTCGTGCGTCTTTTGGATCGACGACATATGTTGCATTCCCCTGATTCGCGGCTGGCAAGATTCCTACTTGTGAAAGCGGATCAAGGACAGCAGGATCTGGCGTGGGATTATTCGTTGCCGGATATCCGATCGCACTCAATGGACCTTCGGTCGGATTGACAACGCGGTGACAGAAGTGGCAATTTATTCCTTCCATATCAGAGGCAGTGAACACCGCATTCGGACTTGTGTCGTGGCCGCGCCCCGCGAGCCATGATCCAGGCGCGTGGCAACGAACGCAAAAATCCCCGGCGAAGTTTGCGTCTTGCATCGCAACTCTTCGCGCCGCAATCCAAACTGGATCACGTGCGGCCTGACCCATCATGCTGACGATCCACGTATCAAACGGCGCGACATCATTGTTATAGTTTCCATGGCAGCCCGAGCAACTGCTCGATGCCAAGACGGGCGCAAATGCAACAGTGTCGGTATTGGGCTGAGTCCCGAATAAAAAGAAATCGTTCTTTGTCGTCGGGACTTGGATTTGTCCTCCGCCTTGTAACGCAGATGCAGAAGGCGACAGGAAAGTAAATCCAACCAGAGTGACGATGGCAAGGAGCATCAAATAAAAGGTTGCTTTTCTGCAGTTTTTCATCGTCGACAATTGTATTCAAATTTAAGTACGGAAGCAATACCGTTTCTTCAGTCGATAGGATCTTCCTGTGAAAAAGTTCCCTCTGATCGTCGCCGGACTTCCTGCAGTGCTCTGTTTGAGTGTGGCATTTTCATTTGTCGATGCTGCTGAAAATGCCAAAGTCCAGAGCATATTAAAAAAACAGAGATTTCCCAAAGGCTGACTTAAACGGTAATGGCGTGGTCGACACTACAATAGTTGTCAGTGTTAATATTTTTTGAAATTTATCTGTCGCAGCTTCGACCTGGAAAGTTCAAATGCAAATAAGCAGCGTGCAATACAAAAAAGTTCAGTACGGTCGCGGTTTCACACTGATCGAAATGCTGGTAGTTATTGGGATCATCGTGATACTTGTAGGGTTGTTAATTCCTGCCGCTTCAATGGTCCGCGCACAGTCATACGCCGCGCAGAGTCAGTCCAATTTGAAGCAGTGGGGGCTCGCCATTGTGCAGTGGTCGAACATCCATAAAGAGCAGATTCCTTGGGAAGGTGCAAAGGACACTCCTCCGATGGCGGCAAATCTTGCGCAGGAGGTTTTTTGGCCCAACGCACTTGCGTCGTTCGTTGGCGCTGCAACTTATCGCGAGATGGTCGAAGAGGCATATACGCGGCAGGAATATGTCTCGAATTGGAACAACCATAATTCGGTGTGGACTGATCCAGCAGCGAATCCTGTGCAAACCGAGCCTTGGGCATTTGGCGAATCAGGCAAGGGCGGAATCTCACGCGGCTTTTGGTTTTCTTATGTAATGAATATTCGTCTCAATCAGACCCTTCTCTCGAGCGCCGGATTGCCCTCAACTTCTTTTCAGAAACTTATGCGCATGAGCTATATCCCATCACCTGATCGCACAGTGATCATGCTGGAATTGCGCGCGAACCCTAATGAACTTCCCCAAAGTGATCCAGGCTTCATCCGAAATCTTGATCGTGCAGCTTGCAGTTGGAAGCGATTTGCGTCACGCCATTTCGAAGGTGGCCACCTCACTTTTGCTGACGGTCATGTGCAGTGGATGTCGAACGATCAGGCGACTACGAATGTGCAGGGCACTCGCAGCCCTTCAACACCTGGCGGCAACTGGAACACCGATAAATTAGTGTGGGATCCAATGGGACCCGCGCTCAACTGAAGCCAGCCGGATCACCCCGTCCAAGCCCGCAACAATCGCAGTTGTCGAGGAGTGAATGGGATCGGCAGAGATGGTCACACAATCAGTGATCAGTTCAGACAGGGGCCCCACGCGCTCAAAACGGTAGCGAGATCAACTCCGTTTATAAAACCATCACCATTCAGATCCCCGTTCGTGCCTGCGGGAACAGTTCCCCAATTCGCGAGAAGGATTGCAAGTTCAATCCCATTGACAACACGATCTCCGTTGAGATCGACCAAGCATTGGCATTGGTCGGGCGTGCCGTCACCGTTCAAGTCGAGGACAGTTCCTGCTCCGATATCAATGGAATCTGGCACGCTGTTCGTGTTGCAATCACGCGTTCGATCAAGAATTGAAATCAGTCCAGCACTTGGAGTCGTGCCATTGTTCGTCGCTGGAGCAGAAGCAAAGACATCCGACGACGTGATCGCAACTCGAGTGCCAAGCAATTGCATCCCTGCTGGAGATCGTGCCATAACGGCGCTGCTCTGAGAAGATGGATTGAAGTAAATCCACGCGCCGCCGCGGAGAGAACCTGCAACTTCAAATCCAGGTGCGCCAACGACAATACTGACACCATCGGTGGCGACGGCGAATCCATATTCTGCATCAACGGATCCAACTGGTGGAAGCAGGGTACGAACGAGTGTGACCGCGTCGCCATTCACTGGAACCTGGAAAACATACGCCGCACCAGCTCCTTGTCCAGCATCGTCGCGGCGTGATGCTCCGACAACGAGCAATCCGTTCTTGAACGCAACGCTCTGGCCGAAAGAATCCTCGGCGATCGAAGTTGGCGCAAAGAGTTTGTGGGCGAGCGCAAATGATCCTGCAACATATCGATAGACATACACCGCGCCGGAGTTGATCGCACGATCATCATCGCCTGGCGCGCTGATGGCAATCCAATCGCCATCGATCGCAATCGCAAATCCAAATTGATCATTTGGATCCATGTATGGCGCTCGCAGCAATTGCCCAACAATCCACTGCACACCGCTGAGGTCAAAGATTCGAACTCTTCCTGCGCCTGCGCCGACCCCTTCGGAACTATTGGGTGCACCCACGACAATTCGGCTGCTACTTGCGGCAACTGATGCGCCAAAATTTGCATTCGTCCCTGCGGTCGAATCAGTCAGTTCTGCAGTTGGAAACCAAGCGCCGCCATCGAAGCGAAGTGGAAATGCTGCGCCACTTAGACCGCGATTTGGTGCGCCTGCAATTCCGACCGTTCCACTCATTGCGAGTGACGTTCCGATTTGATCGTCAATCGCTGCTGTCGGGAAAATGATTTTCGACGATTGAGTCCATCCGCTTGTACTGCGCGCGTATGTGTAAATCACGCCGCCATTGAGTGCAACGCTATCGCTTCCTCGGGCGCCGACGAGCATTCGACTCCCATCGATGGCGAGTCCGTATCCCAGCCCGTCATACGGCAACGCATCGCTTGCACCTAGGTTTCTGTCTGGTGCAACCGTCGGACCATCTGCATGCGCCAACAACGATGTTGATCCCATGGCGACGATGATCGCGCAGGAACTGGCAAGTCGTGGAAATGTGGTGTGTGGTTTGATCATGTGGGTATTCCTCAATTGTGGAAAGGGGATTTAGAGGCAATTGCCCCATCCGACCATCACCAACAAAAGATCTTGCGAATCCACGATTCCGTCTTGGTTCAGATCGGCTGGACCATATGAAGTATCGCCCCACGCCACAAGTACATCGATGAGATCATCCACATCGGTATATCCATTTCCATCGACGTCTCCACTGCATTCACATTCGTCAGGGACATGGTTTCCGTTCTTGTCAGAACTGAATCCGCTGATGGTGTCGCACAGATCTGCGATACCGTTGCTGTTGCAATCCGTGCTTGCGCTTGGATATTCGCATGTGTCTGGAACGCCGCTTTGATCGCAGTCCAGCGATACCCCTAGTGCAATATCAAACGCATCGTGCTCTCCATTGTTATTGCAATCGACAAGCGCTGGAGCAGGGATTTGTTGATGGCTGGCGATCCAAGATGCCGTGCTTCCACCTGCGCGGCCCAAGATGTCGACAAATCCTGTTGGGAAAACTGCGGACTGGGTCGTCAGCTGTGCAAGCAGAACTCTCTTTGAATTCCCAGCGATTCCCTGTGGCGCGTTGGGAGTGACAAAGATGATTCCGTCGTTGTCATTGATGCCACCGCCGCTATTGAAGCCAGTCAGGTCGAGGCTTCCGTTCTGCGCAAGATTGGCAGCTGCACAAGGAAGTCCAATCGTAAACCAACTGTCATACTTTGCAGTCGGAAGTGCTGAAGAGAGATCGCATGGAATCTCTGCAGCCAAATCGCCGCCATAAGGGCTCTGCCAGAAACCGCCAACAGCATTGATGACCATTGGATTGGCGGAGTTGCCGTACATCCCAATGACCGCAGTGTTTGTGTTGACCGTTGTTGCGTAGAGCCTGTAACAGACCGCGCCCGCTGGGAAGAGATCATCTGTTCCGCGATTGACGATGGGAACGATTTCCAGTTGCAGTCCTGCGAACTGCATTGCTGGCTGGCAACTGTCGATGATGCCGTCGAGGTTGAAGTCAAGCGAACCATTCAGCGTTATGTCGCATGAATCTGGAATGCCGTTGGCATTGCAATCAGGTGCACCCGAGGTGATTTCGCAAACATCGATAACGCCGTCGCCATTGCAGTCGGGCTCGCAAGTGTCTGGAATTCCGTTTGTGTTGCAGTCGGGTGCTCCGCCTGTGATCTCGCACGCGTTTGGAATGCCGTCGTTGTCACAGTCTGCTTCACAAGAATCGAGTACGCCGTTGAGATTGCAATCTGGTGCACCGCCAGCGATGTCGCAGACGTCATAGATTCCGTTTCGGTCACAGTCAGGTGTTCCCCCTGCAGGAAACTCGCACGAATCTGGAGTGCCATTGGCGTTGCAGTCAGAATCAATTCCCGCTGTGATTTCATAGTCATCTGGAAGGCCGTCTGCATCGCAGTCGCTGTCGCAGTCTGCGTTGAAGATGCATGGAACTTTTTCGATGTAGTACTGATAGATCTCTTGGCTTGGCGATCGACAGAACGAACATGCAGAGAGGAGGACATATCCCGAATCGCCGAAAATAAGGGAAAAGGATCCCCCAGTGTTCTTGAAAAGACACTGGGAGAATGACGCAGGAGCACTCGGTGAATACACGGTTGCGCTTGCGAAGGCGGGATCCCGAACAAATGTGGATCCAGCAATATTCATTGGCCTTGTGCCAGAGTTGTGGATTCCACCGCCAATGAAGTGACTATTGGAGATCGACCACGAACCTGCGTCATTGTTTTCAAAGCGGATTGCTTCATATCCGATTGCGGGATTATTTTGAATTGTGCACCGAGTGAAAGTGCATCCATAAATTGTTCCAGTCGATGGACCCTGCGCATAGATCGCTCCGCCGCGTTCTTGTGCCGTTTGTCTATCGAACAATGACCCAGTGATGGTGAACGTTCCACCCTCAATATGGATCGCGCCACCAGCGCCAGTGTTCGCCGAAGGGTTATAAAGGTTATTCGAGCCAACAAAGTCACAATCTTGGACTATTAATGGACGGTAGTAAGAGTGAATGATGCGGCCGATGTAGGTTGCACCATTATATAAATTGGCACTACAGTCTTCAAAGCGTGTTCGGACAATAGTCATTGGATACGAACTGCCTGAACGGCTTCCGATGATTCCGCCCCATCGGTAAGCTGCTTGGGAATTTAGGTTGCGAAAAATGCAGTCTTGGACCAAGAGTGGTGCGTTTGCAATGTGGATAAAGCCACCATAATTGCCATCATTACTAGGAGATGAATTCGAATCTGAAATGGTCGAACGCGACACCGAGATCGAACCAGATTCGTTGTAGACAAACGAACCCGTTTGATTGGAGTAAATATTCTTGAATGTCGAATCGGTGATCGTCACTGCTCCAGAAGACGCATACACCACACCGCCTGTGTAATTCACCGCTCGGCAATTTTCAACTGTGACCCGTGCCATCGACACAGTCGCATTGCTTTCAGCATAAACGCAGCCTCCGTAGTAATACGAGCTGCAGTTAGTCATCCGTGTGTCTTCGATAACAACCGTGTCGTTGGTGGTCGCCCGAATGACACCGCCGTAGTACGAGCGGAGCCCTTGAAATGTGCAGCGACGGACAATGATCGATGAGCCGCCACCAGTGCCGCGAATTGGGCTATAGCTATAGCCATCGTAGTTTCCAAGAAGTATCCAATCGCTATCCTCGATAGTGGCATCTGCGCCGTTGGTGAGGTCGATTCCAAAGCCGCCCTGAAGGCAACGCGTATGCCGCATAACAATTGTTGGTCCATTCGAGGTCACTACGTGTGAGCCGTTGGACCACCTCGTAATCGTAAAGCCTTCAATTGTCACTTGCTTCTCGGTGCTGCCGTACACAGTGAAAATCGTCCCTCCACCATTGACACGATCGATCTTCGTCGCAGTTGCTCCGCCACTCGATCGAATCGTGATCGACTTGTCGCTGATCGTCATCGTCTCGTTGTAAGTTCCAGGTGCAACGATGACGGTGTCGCCATCGACAGCGGCGTTGATCGCGCCTTGCATCGAGGAATACTCGCTCGGCACCAGCAGGTCGGTGGCAAAGGCACCCGAAGTGATCGAACCAAATGACACAAAAGCGACAACGACATTGACGGCGAATTTCATATTTGACTCCTAGAAAAATCAGAACCCGAACACCAGAATGAGTCAACAAGATAGCGCCTGATTGACCGAATCCAATCTATAAAAACAATATAAAACTGAAACTTCGCTCTGGAAATTTCGCTCTAGAAACTGCGATGCGGAATTAACGGGTCGAAACTCGGAAAATCTCTCTCAAGCAGCCAATCACCCCGTCCACGCCGCGAGCATCGCAGCAAGGTCTGGTCCGCCAACCGCTCCATCGTTGTTGATATCGCCTGTGCCGGCCCCGTCCCAGTTGCTGAGAAGTGCCGCAAGATCTGGTCCGTTGACCAAACTGTCTCCATTGAGATCAGCAGGGATACTCGGCGCGCCAGGTCCTTGCAGCGCAAGTGTCTCAGTTGGCGCGGTTCCTGGTCGGAAGAGTCCAATC
>JBEELA010000102.1:0-2841 GCA_041168365.1 Planctomycetota bacterium | reverse complement strand
GAAAAAGGTTACGTAAAAATTTCTATGTTACATCCGCGCCGAATTTAAATTCTATAGTGCTTTCTTCTCTGTGTCAATCACGATCGAAACGTCTCAATACCTTTGAGGCCCCTTTGTTTATAAAACCGCGAATACATTTGATTTTGCTTGGTTCATGTTCGAGTGACTGCGGTTGATTCATCCAAACCTTGTCGGGAAGTGATGGCGCGCGTGGTCGCCCACGAACAAATCGTTCGTGATCCTGTTTCCAAAACTGGTCGAGCGCACTCTGACGAACGCGATGAAGTTGCAATTGCTCTTCGAGGTAGACCTGCGATGGAGTGAAGTACGCGCACCTCGCTGGTACTCACCGTGGCACTCGAGCAGTTGTTTCGCACGGGATTGAATCGCATAAAGCAAAATATTTTCGTAGATCCCCACACTCCACACTTTACGGGCAGAACGACGTACTGCAACCTTACGATTTGCCCGCAACAGGCATCTGAATACAAGCCTCTCTGAACGAATCCCAAACAATTCGAGTGCTGCCATCTGCTATGACTTGGCGATGTTGTTTTTTGCGTCTACGTATTCCGATCCAACGGTCATCACCTATGTCGGCTTAGTACTCGCGCTCGGCTTGGCGCTCGCCTTTGAATTCGTAAATGGTTTTCACGACACAGCGAATGCCGTTGCGACCGTCATCTACACCAACACATTAAAACCTACGCCTGCGGTTGTGTGGTCAGGAATCTGCAATCTCATTGGCGTCTTAAGTTCGTCAGGATTGGTCGCATTTGCAATCGTGACCTTGCTCCCAGCTGAGTTGGTGGTCAACATCGGATCAGGCGCTGGATTTGCGATGGTTTTTTCATTATTGATTTCCGCGATCATTTGGAATGTGAGCACGTGGTATTTCGGTCTCCCCGCATCAAGTTCGCACACACTGGTCGGCGCCATCATCGGAGTCGGACTTGCCAATGCATTCTTAGAACCAAACGCCACAATCACATCGGGTGTCGACTGGGCAGAGGCAGAGAAAGTTGGATTGGGTTTGCTCATTTCTCCGCTCTTAGGATTCTTTTGCGCTGCTGCGCTTCTGCTCCTCTGCAAAGCGCTCATCAAGAACCCCGCGCTGTATGAAGCCCCAAAGGACAAAGAGAAACCGCCGCTCTGGATCCGTGGAATTCTGCTGACAACCTGCACTGGGGTCAGTTTTGCTCACGGTTCTAACGATGGACAAAAAGGTATGGGCCTGATCGTGTTGATACTTGTGGGAATACTTCCTGGAACGTACGCGCTGAAAATGTCAGCAGACCATACGACCATATCCCAAGTGGCGACATCTGCGAATGAACTTGGAATGAATTTTGCAAAGTCCAGCGACGGAATTATTCTCGACGACGAAGAATCCAACACTGTGCTGACTCATTACATCAAACGCAATCAGGCCGTCACCCCTGAGGTCTATGCGGCGCTGACGCACATGTGCAACGATCTCTTTCAGCGGCTTGATAAACTCGACACGCTTCAAGAAGTTCCGGAAGATCAACGAGGCGCTGTCCGCACTGACCTTTTCGTCATCGCAACTTCGATCAACAAATTGAACAAAGATGGAGTCTTGACTGATCCATCGACTGCGGCGTTGGCAGCGGGATTGAAAAAGAGCAGCGAGGATTTGACCAACTACATTCCAGATTGGGTGAAGTATGCGGTGGCTCTCGCGCTTGGCTTGGGGACGATGGTGGGTTACAAGCGAATCGTTGTCACTGTTGGCGAGCGAATAGGCCGCACTCACATGACCTATGCGCAAGGTGCTTCGGCCGAATTCGTGGCAATGTCGACCATTCTGGTCGCCGATCACTTCGGGCTTCCAGTCAGCACAACTCATGTTCTTTCATCTGGCGTTGCGGGAACCATGGCTGCTAATAAATCTGGACTTCAAATGGCGACGCTGCGAAACATCCTCTTGGCATGGATTCTCACGCTGCCCGTTTGCATTTTTATGGGCGCGCTTCTCTTTGCATTCGGCTTGAATGTGGCTGCGCTCTTGTGAGAGAGCCGCCATTGATTCGATGACTGCGCCGATTTGCATTTTGCAAATAATTTGCGAATACAAATTTATTCACTCTGGGATTGTTGAGATGCCTATTGTTGCAACTCGTTATTTTAATCATCGACTCATAACTCACCACACAAAACAGAATCGGAGAAAACAAAATGGCAGATTCGACAACAGCAACGATGCAGACAAGCCCAGCTTCCGGACATACACATTCTTGGCCTGATCTTGCGATCGGTCTCTTTGATCGATTGACTGGCAGCGGTGCTGAAATCATTTATGAGTTTGAAAATATGCGAATCAAAGTTCCAAGCGGCATCGGCGCAAATGCGCAACATGCTGAATGGGTTCTCAGCGGAACGATGAAGATCCGAACCAAAGATCAAAATAACCGCCCAAAGTGACATTGGTCGGTCGTCTCGCAGGAACGCTCGACGGTCGACCGTGGACATTTGAATCGGATGACAATTTGTTGTTTATTCAATTGGCAGATTTTGCAAGCCTGTTGAAAATGCGACGGATTGCCAGCATGTATTACCGATCACTCAAACCGGTTGTCTCGACAGTTGACACACGTGTTCGTTTGAAGTGTGGGAGTTTTCCTGCGCTCACACTTCAAACGCAATCGCGCATCTTCAAATTGATTCTTGCGTTGGTGTGATTGCCAAAATTCTGTTTGTCGTTGTCGCCAGGGTGTGGGGGGAGTGCCCCCGCACGATTTCCCCACGTCAAACCGCAAGCGCTTTTCTTTTGCCTTCTATAAAAACCATGTGGTGTTCAAGGTGGTGCGTATAGATCGC
>JBEELA010000101.1:0-3032 GCA_041168365.1 Planctomycetota bacterium | reverse complement strand
TTACATCAAAGCGATTTATGTGCTCTGTCGAGAATCACCCAGCGGTGAAGCTGGCGTCGTTCGCCTTGCGCAGGAAGTTGATGTGACAAAGGGGACGGCGACAAGCATGATCAAGCGACTTGCGAAGTTGAAGTTGGTGAAAGCTCCGAGGTACAGCGGTATCACACTGACGGCGACTGGGAAGAAAGTCGCGCTTGATGTTCTTCGTCGACACCGAATTATCGAGACATTTCTTGTTTCGACGCTGAACTTGGACTGGGCCGATGTCCATGAAGAAGCAGAGCGGCTTGAACATGCATTGTCTCCGCGCACACTCGACCGCTTGGATGAATTTCTTGGTCGCCCTTCGACGGATCCACACGGCGACCCTATCCCAAGCGCATCAGGCAAAGTTTCGGAATTGCGCGGCAAAGCTCTCTCTGCATATATCAAAGGGGAAAAAGTGGCGATCGTTCGAATCTTGGATCAAGACCGTGCGTTCTTAAAGTTTGTCGCACAAAGTGGGCTGAAACCTGGTGTGTGTGTCACCGTGCAAGCCCTGAGTCCAGAAGGAGATTCGGTCACGGTACAAGTCAAGAGAGGGAAGTCTGTCACGCTTTCGTTGAACGCTGCCGCGAAAATTCTCGCGCGATTGCAATAGGTCAATTCGTGTTTCTTCGCAAAGGAATGGAACTAGGATGCAATTATGTCTTCGGAAACAACGCTCGAGCGAGCATTAAAAGATTCGAATGATGGAAAACTTGATGCAGCATTAGCGTCAGTCCGACTCTTGATCAAACGCAAGCCGCATGACTTGGATGCTGTGCAGATATTTGGAATGTTGCTGATGAAAGCTGGCGAAATAGCGCAAGCAATTCATCACTTGGGCCGAGCGGTTGCCGCTGCACCGAACGTGACGGCGTATCGAAACAATTATGCCAATGCGCTCATGAATAACGGTCGTGCCGCGGAAGCGGTCGAGCAACTACGCAAGGCGATCGAGATAGATCCAAACTATTCGCGCGGATATTTGAACATGATCTTGGCTTGTGCGGCGATTGGTGATTCGCTTGGAGGAATCGAAGCTGGCCGGCGCGGTCTTGCGCTGCGTCCTGATTGGCCGGAACTGTCGCGCAACCTGGCAAGTGTTCTCAAAGATGCGGGGCGCGTGGAGGAGGCCATTGCGGAATATCAACGCGCAGTTGCAACGGCACCAAAGGATGCGGGGCTCCGATCGAGTTCGTTATTCAGCATGAATTATCCTGATTTCCCAGTGGAATTTGTATTTCAGGCCCACCGAGATTATGCGCAGTGCGTTCGCACGTGCTATGCGCCAGCTCGGACAGATCCATCGCCTGATCGACCGCTACGAATTGGCGTTTTGTCTGGTGATATGCGGACGCACTCGGTTGCGTATTTCGCTGAGCCTTTCATGCGCAATCTTCCGCAAGGTTGCACGCTGACCATCTTTGCAACAGATGTTGCACGAGTTGGAGACGATATGCGTGAAGACATTCGAAGTATGAGTGATCATTGGGTTGATGCATTTGCAATGGGAGACGAGGCGCTTGATCAAGCGATTCGAAGTCGAAAAATAGATGTCTTGATCGAACTTGGCGGGCACACATCTGGCGGTCAATTGACATCACTCGACAGCTCGCCCGCACCAGTGATCGTCTCGGCGATTGGTTATCCCAATACCACTGGACATCCTGCAGTTGGTTGGCGCGTCGTCGATTCGATTACAGATGGTCCAGAAAGTGACGCGTTTTGCACCGAACGCCTCTTGCGGATTGACCCTTGTTTCCTCTGTTATTCCCCGCCTAAAAGTGCCCCAGAGCCTGCGATGCCTGCTGTTGATGGGCCAATCATTTTTGGATCGTTCAACTTGGCTGCAAAGATCACGCCGCGTTCAGTCGCGCTTTGGGCAGGGGCTTTGAACGCTGTCCCAAATTCGCGTCTGCTGCTGAAATGCAAGGCAATCGCAGATCCAGGCAGCCGTGAGTTCTTCTTGGAGAGACTCGCATCAAATGGAATTCCAAGTGAACGCGTCGATATTGTTGCATATACCAAAGGATTACAAGATCACTGGAATCTGTATTCGCGTGTACATGTTGCGCTCGATACGACGCCATATAACGGAACGACAACGACCTGTGAAGCCCTTTGGATGGGAGTGCCGTTGGTGACGATCGAAGGAGATCGACATTCGGCGCGAGTCAGCACGAGCATCTTGCATGCCGCTGGGCACAAAGAGTGGGTTGCGAATTCACCGGAAGAGTTTGCAGCAATCGCATCAGGACTCGCGACAGATCGCGACCGTTTGCAAACGCTGCGCTTTGGACTTCGCAGTGAACTGCAAGCATCTGTCCTATGCGATCAAGTTGCCTACGCAGATCGCTTCCATGCAGCGCTGCGAGAAGCGTGGCGCAGTTGGTGCGCATTAGTGAAATGACGCAAGGCATGGTCACACCGCCGCACGTCAGCGCATTCACAATCGAACCAATGTTGGTTTTCTTTGATGGTGACTGTGCAATGTGTCACAGATCAATTCGATTTCTTCTCCGACGATCGCGTGTGGAGTCTTTTCGATTTGTGCCGCTGCAATCTCTTGCCAATACAGAGTGGGAGAATGCGATTCGCAAACAACTTGGCCATGATTTACAGACGAGTCTTGTTGTCTGGCGTAATGGTGAGTTTCTGAATCGTTCGAGAGCGGTGCTTGCGATTTCAGTTGCACTTGGATTTCCGTGGAATTTGGCGGGGCCAATGCGACTGTTCCCATCTGCGTTGTTGGATTTTGGATACGCATTTGTCGCAAGTAATCGCAGAACTGGCCAGAAATCGTTCGGGCAATTTTGCCAGGCTATCACGCCGAATCAACGTCACTTGCTGTTAACCGAACCGCCGGACATCCGCAGTAGATCGCATCCGATTCGATCTTCTCATTCTTCATGATGACACTGTGATGCGTGACGAGTGCGCCTTTGCCAATTATTGAGCCATAAAAGAGAACAGCATGATGTCCAAGAGTCGCACGATCTTCGATGCGG
>JBEELA010000100.1:0-15093 GCA_041168365.1 Planctomycetota bacterium | reverse complement strand
ACAAACTGTCACTGGACCGCGGCGCTCCGCAGCAAGTCCAGCCAATCCTTTGCCGACTGGAATCGTTCGGATCGCATCCATCACTGGCGGTGGAAAATTTCCGACCATCGCGACCAGATGCAAAAATCCGTCAGGCCCCATTCGGTGCAGCGTGCCAGTGTTTGCAATAAAAAGTTGAACAATTGATTCGAGTGCGACTTTTGAATTCGATGACTTGCCAAGTTCCGACAACCACTGAGAAGAAGGTGCGTTCATCACTACAGAATAGGTCTATATTGCAAAGATGCGATCAATCGATTCTCTCACCGCCGAAGAACTCGCGAAGTCACTGAATCTTTTGCCTCATCCCGAAGGTGGTTGGTATCGCGAAACCCACCGATCCGAGTTGATGGTTGCGACCAAAGATTCACCAGCGCCAAGAGCTGCATGCACAGTGATCTATTTTCTTCTCGCGCATGGGCAACAGAATCATTGGCACAGAATTGATTCTGACGAACTTTGGCTTTGGCACGCCGGAGGAGATATGGAAATCTTGATTGCTCCCAAAGATGCGCCGATAGGGCATGTCACTACTCAACGTATCGGGTCAAATCCAGACGAAGGTGTCTTTCCACAAGCATTCGTCAAAGTCGGCTCGTGGCAATCCGCACGTTCGCTTGGAAATTGGTCGCTTGTCTCGTGCATTGTTGCACCTGGGTTTGAATGGTCTGGATTCATTCTTGCTCCCACAGGTTGGGATCCCCGCAAACCACAACCCATGTGATTTTTCAGCTGCGACTCTTTGCAAGCCAACTTTGAAACATTAAGAGCGCCCAGATGAGATGACGCTCATCGTTTCGTCCCTTCATAAACGCATCCCATCTGAGACGAGTCTCTTGCGGATCAAGAAATCCTTCTCTTGAAAGCCGGCGGGCATCGAGTAAATCTTCTGCCCAGTCTCGCAGATCGCCGCGAAGCCAAGAGGCAATGGGAACTGCGAATCCCATCTTCGGCTGATTTGGAAATCCACCAGGAATCACGCGATTTGCCAGCTGATATGAAATCCATTTACCGCGCCCGCTGCGAACTTTTGCCCGCATTGGCAAGTGCCAAGCCCAATCCACGAACTCTCGATCAAGAAACGGCGAGCGCACTTCCAAACCAACAGACATCGAAGCGCGATCTACTTTTACCAAAATGTCATCAACGAGATATGACGCAAAGTCAAGGTGCATCATTCGCTCGACAATGCTTTTTGTATCAGCAGGCCACGTTTCATCTTCAATTATTTGCGGCACGTCACTCGAGCCAATAACGAGACGATCAACATTTCCACCGATGCTCGCCAATATTCGATAATGCTCCGAGGACGATTGAATTGCGAGAACCGATACGAGGCGCTCCAATTTGTCGCTCAATCGCGTCCAACGAAACGACTTTGGCAAGATTGCTTGCAGTGCGTCAACTGGCTTGCCAGTCGACAATGCCATTGATAAGGATTTCGCAATCACATCGCGAAGTCCATGAGGACAACGACGAAGAAATGTCAGCAACATCGGCGTGGTCACATATCGGTCGTATCCGCCCAAGAGTTCATCCGCGCCATCTCCTGAAAGCGCAACAGTCACTTGAGAACGCGCCATTGCACACAACAAAACTGTTGGAATCTGACTGCTATCTGCGAATGGTTCGTCATAGATTTCCGCAAGTCGCGGCACGACTCCCATCGCATCTTTCTGCATCAATTTCACAACGGTGTGATCGGTTCCAAGCGCCTTTGCAGTCGCGCTCGCTCGATCGGATTCGTCATACGCCCCATCGGAAAAACCAATGGTGAATGTTTTGATGGGCGAGTTGCTTGCACGAGACATAAAGGCAGTAACGAGAGCGCTATCAACTCCTCCAGAGAGAAATGCACCGAGGGGTACATCGGAAATCATTCGCCGCGAGACGGCTCGCTCCAATTGGGATTGCATTTGAGACACCAACGATTCATCATCAGTAAAAATCGGAGATGCCACTGCCATACGGGATAACTCGCACGCGTCCCAATATTTCATGACTGTCGCCTCACCACCGACTGCCGCGCATGCGAGTGTGATCGATGCCACACTTCCCGCTTGCAATTTTCTCAGGTTGGGATGAATGCACTGCGATCCGGGAACATAACCCAATCGCAAATATTCCGACAGCACTCCGCGATCAACATCCATCGGTCCATCTGAGAGCGCGTGCAGCGCTTTCAATTCGCTTGCAAACACGAACGAACGACCAATCGATCCGTAATACATTGGCTTCTTGCCAATCAGATCACGCACCAGATGAATCGTTTCAGTTCGAAGATCAAAGAGCGCAAATGCAAACATCCCATTGAACTTTTGCGTCGCATCTATCACACCCCACTTCTCAAATGCAGCAAGCATTACTTCGGTATCACTCTTCCCCCGCCAAGTTATGCGTGTATGCGAGTCAAGCTCCTGGCGCAATTCTTCCGCGTTATAGATCTCGCCGTTGAATACCAGCGTGAATCGTTCCGATGCGCTGTGCATCGGCTGATGCCCCGCTGACGAAAGATCAATGATCGATAAGCGACGATGAGCGAATCCCACGCGGCGACTCTCATCCCACCACACACCAGAATCATCGGGTCCTCGATGCGCCAATCGCAGCGCCATACTCGCGAGCTTTTCGCGCGGGTCATGCACTTGACCTCGAGGATCAATAAAACCCGCTATGCCGCACATACAGACAGCATACGAGAGTGGCGATTTGCGCGATCGTATACTTGCTTTATGACAACACTTTTCACAACTTGCGTCCGATCTGTCCTCGCTTGCGCCAACTCGATGCGATCACTCGTCCTTGTGACATTCATCGCATTCGCAGCGCTTGCGTCAACAGCGTCTCTAATGGGATGCGAAGGTGTTTCTGACAATTTGCCGCCAGCTGTAATCACAACTAAAACTGCAGGGATTTTGAGAATCTCGACAACTGGAATGGGAAGCAAGGAAATTGGAGAGAGTGCAGATGCGCTTGCCACGATGCTTTCGAAGTCCAAGATTCCTCAAGTTGTTCAAGCGTCAGGTCTTTTGCAATTACAAGCAGCTGGATTAAGTTCGAATCCAACCATGAAAAAAATGGATGAGACGATGGCCGCGATGCGAGAAATCAAAGCAAAGGCGATCTATATCGTCGCGGACACCGAGGCTGCTGGAAGTATGACCGATGCCTTGACCGAAGAGCTTCCTCTTGGTGCTGAAGGGGTCATCTTTCTTGTGCAAACGACAAGCACGAATTCGCAGTCCGACATTCAGTCAATGGCAACAAAAACTTTCGGAACCTCGATCATCGCCCAACATATTGGTCGAGGTTGGTATTGGTTGAAAAGCGATCCGAAGGAAACGCTTCCTACAACATCTGACCCTGCGCTTGCAAAGCAATTCGATCAAGCGATGAATGCGCTGCCAAGTTCTGCGATTTCCTTCGGTATGCGAATGTCAGACGAATTGCGTGCCAATTTTGACTCGGCATTGGAAGAGGATTCCGGACCATTGACTATGTTTCTCTCTGGCTTTTCAGAACCCATGAAGTCGCTCAACACCATTTCTGCATCAATCGCTTTTGGACCAAATCCAACAATCCGAGCCGCAATGAACTTCGCAAACAAGGAAGCCGCGGGCAACTTCTCGACAACTTGGAGTACAACCACACGAAGTATTGCTGGTATGGCCGGAATGATGTTGTCGGCACCGAACGAAGACGGAAAGGGTGGAATCGACCCAAAGATGTTTACACAAATGGCGGAAGCGCTCGACATGAAACAAAGCGATGCGCAACTCACTCTGACCCTTGACGATGCTGGGTGGAAAAAGTTGATCCCATAAAATCATTCACGACCCCCCTGCCCGCAAGACCCTGATCAGCTTGTTTTATTCCCCCAACCGTCGCGCTGCTGCAAGAAACGAATCATAATTCGCGCGCATTTCGCCCAGCGAATCGCCGCCGAATTTTTCGCGCAGCGCACGTGCGATCTCGAATGCGACAACATTTTCCATTACGACGCTCGCCGCAGCGATAGCGCTGATGTCCGATCGTTCATACTGACTCTGCGTCGATTCGTGCGTTCGCAAATCGACACTTGGCATGCCGCGCAGCAGAGTTGAAATAGGTTTCATCGCGCCACGAACAACAATCGGCATTCCGTTGGTCATGCCACCTTCTAGTCCTCCGGCATTGTTGGAAGGACGCACAAAACCTAAATGCGATTCTCCACGCAGAGAAGCATCAAACAAAATTGGATCGTGCACTTGACTGCCGGTTCGCTGAGCAACTTGCATTCCCAATCCGATCTCGACTCCTTTGAATGCTTGAATGCCCATCACCGCTGCGGCCAAACGAGAATCCAAGCGCAAATCGCTGCTCGAGCACGATCCAAGACCTGGCACCACCCCAAAGACATGCACCTCGCACATTCCGCCGACAGTGTCTTTATCAACTTTCGCTTGGTGAATCGCAGAGACGATCGCTTCGGATGCGACCGCATCGGGGCAATACACTTCGCTTGCATCGCGAGCGGCGCGTAATTTCGCCAGCATTGCTGCGCTTGGTTCGACCGTACTCGTCGTGGTCAAAGATCCGCGGACGAATCCAAAGCACTCAATTCCAAATGCGCGTAACAAACATTGCGAAACCGCTCCCGCAGCCGTTCGCGCCGCGGTCTCGCGCGCACTTGCGCGTTCGAGTGTTGCGCGACAATCCATCGTGAGCCACTTGATGCTTCCAGCAAGATCAGCGTGTCCAGGCCGCGGACGAAAAACGGGCGGCGTCTTTTCGACATCATCAATTCGAGAATCTGCGTTGGCAATTTGCACCGCGATGGGCGATCCAAGAGTCAAGTCCTGCCGAATCCCCGAAAGAAAAATCGCACGGTCTTCTTCAATACGTTGACGCGCACCACGACCATAACCGCCTTGCCTTCGGTGAAGTTCACCATCGATAAATGCGAGATCGATCGCAACACCGGAAGGCATCCCTTCAATTAGTGAAATGAGTGCAGGTCCGTGCGATTCACCAGCGGTTCGATAGGTCAGTTGTGCCACAATGTGATCTTATCTCGATGGAGTCGCATCAGTCGGCGGTCGCTTTCCAGTCCATGCCTCAAACTGATGCGCCGCCTGAGCAACAAGCATCTCCCAACCACCAACACACTTCGCACCACGCTGCTCTGCATGAATAAGAAGTGCAGTTTTTGCAGGCGAATACACAGCATCCATCACCACCACGCGCTCATCAAGAACCACTTCTGCAGGAAGCGGATTCTGATCCGCGGCGGGCCCGCCATCCATACCGACGCTTGTGCAGTTGATGATCACATCGAATCGATCCTTCGACAATGCAGAGAGCGCTTTCGCATTCACATCCAGCGCTGGCGCCTCGCCGCTTGCAACTGCAAATTCTTCGGCGATTCGTTTTGCTTTGCTTGCAGTGCGATTTGTAATGACAACAGAAGCACCGCGACTTGCCACGCCGAATGCGGCTGCACGCGCAGCACCTCCAGCTCCCAAGATTGCAATTCTTTTGCCACGAAGATTTCCATCACCGCTTGCACGACGCATCGCATTCGCAAGCGCTTCGACCACTCCATCTGCATCCGTGTTCCGCGCAAAGAGTCTGCCATCAGCGGATTTTCCGATCGTGTTCGCCGCACCAATGCGCTGCGCACTTTCTTCGATGATCCCACCAGATTCCTGCACAAATCGAATTGCATTTTCTTTATGCGGCATGCTGACAGCTGCTCCGCAAAAATCCAGTGGCGCGTGTCCAAACAATTCTGCAAGCGTCGCTTTGAAAGGCTCCCACGATGGCGCGACACCAATTGCGAAAAGGCGCGCATTGAAATTCGCCGCACGAAACCAACGATTATGAATCTCTGGAGACCGCGAATGAGAAACTGGATATGCAACAACACCAAAGACCTTCGTCGACTTATTGATCGAACGAAAGCCCCAATCGCGCACTAATTCTTCCACCGTCGGTTGACCTGGCGCAGTGCCGTGATCATCAGCGCGTGCATACGTCAAGAATCCGCCAAACTTAGGCGCCAAGACACGGCTCATCAATCCATGCTCGCCCATACACAGTGCGATTGTCGGTTTCGCTCGCGATGCAAGCAATTCGAATGCTTCAATATTGTCACGAGCGGTTCGTGCAGTCCAAACAACCTTTGCGATCGCACTTCCGGGATCCGACCACATCTCTGCAACCCGTGAAGAAAGTCCTGGAGGCCTTCCACGAAAATCATGAAACGAAAGAATGACTCGAGTCGTATCCAATTTTCCTAGGCTGGAAATCCGCGCAATTTCACGCGCAGAATCCCCCATCGGAGCGCGCGCGAGATAGGTCGACAATTCAACATCGATATACGCAGGCGGCGGGACCGCACTGCTCGCGGCGCGCCAAGCCGCCATCCGTTCGTCATCGCCTCCAGAAAATGCTCCACCTTCAGATTCATCACGAACCGTGACGATGCAAGGCAGTGGTGATTCTTGAACAAGTCGAATGATGGCCGCGGATGCGTGCGGATCTTCGGCAAGCGTGTCAACGCGCCACTCGACTAAATCTGCACCGTGCGACTTCGCAGTCTGTGCGGATTCTAGAGCTCGACTGACCGCATCTGTGCGTGCGACGGGAATGGCGACGGCGATGAACGTCACACCGCAAGAATACGTCACACTCGGCAAACTGTCCTCATATGCCACACACATCGCTAGCATCAGGAACAATGGAAGACGATCCCACAATCGAGGAAAAAGGCTATCAGTGGATGCGCGGACATCTTTCAGGATTCCTTCGATTTGATGGTGAGCGCGTCGCGATCAAGATTGCCCCGCTTCCTGATGGTCGGTTTGTCGCACCGGTGATGGTTGCGATGCTGATGGCGGCCGACACTGTGTTGGAACTTCCAGATGATGGCGATACTGATTTGCATCTCATGATGTCTCTGGAAAAATTCGACGAGCGAACAGACCAAAGTGGAAGCGCAGATCGTTGGCGCACCTATCACGGTGATCCACCAGATGTGAACTGGGCGTGGATCACGATCGATGCGGCGAAGTTTCAAGGATATTTCATCGACGGCGAGGTTTTTCAACGACCCAACACACTCGACAAAGGTGGATCGATGATCTGCCGCGCACTGAATCAATCAAAAATCGACACGGTTCGTGCTGCAATTCACGCCCAATATCGCACCGATGCTGCTGACCCTCTGGTGGTCGGAGTTGATCCCAGTGGATTTGATATTCGTCGACAATTCGACATTATTCGTCTCAATGCCCCAGAAGGTAGAGTGATTTCCGATGAGGCGTCCGCAGTTTCTGTGTTGACGGCACTCGCAAAAGAAGCATAAAACACTGCTGATATTGTGCGAAATGTGCCGTAGAATCAACGAACTCACAACGACCAACACTTTCTGAACTCGAACACGGAGCTCCACGATGGGACAACACGACGGCAAACAAAAGTTTCCAGGCACCCTGAACAGTTCCATGATCGATGGCCCCGAAGGAATTGCGGCCCAAGAATATGCCAACAGTTATGGCTCTCCAGGCTTCGACGACATCACGCGTGTCTATGTCACTCAACACTACGAGGGATATTCAACAGAGAATCAGGAATCTTGGCGAACACTATATGACCGACAGATGTCGTATCTCGAAGCATCTGCATCGGATGTGTATCTCACTGGCGCGCGCTCGATCCGTCTGGTACGCGATCACATTCCATATCTCGAAGGTCCGCAGTCCATCAACAACTATCTCAAACAACTGACTGGATGGCAAAGCCGTGCAGTTCCAGGATATTTACCAGCGAAAACTTTTTTTGCATGTCTTGCGCGCCGCGATTTTCCAACGACAGTGGTCATCCGTCCCAAAGAATCGTTGGACTATCTGCCAGAGCCAGATGTTTTTCACGACATTTTTGGTCACGTTCCACTGCATGCCGATCCAACTTTCGCAGACTTTCTGCAGACATATGGCCTTGCTGCATCGACCACGAACGATCCATTTCACATCGAACGACTCGCGCGACTTTTCTGGTTCACCGTGGAATTTGGTTTGATTCGCGAGAGCGGGCGCGTAAAACTTTATGGATCAGGCCTCATTTCAAGTCCAGGCGAAAGTCGACATGCGCTGGAAAGTTCAGAAGTCGATCGACGACCATTCGATCTCGAAACCGTTTGCTCGACCAGTTTCGAGATCGACCATTATCAACCAATCTTGTATGTCCTTGAAAGTTTCGATCAATTGCGCGATGCGATGAATTCCTATTCTCAGCGTTTGCTTAATGAACAAAAACCCGTCGGTGCAGCGCGATGAAGCAAGTTGAAAATCCCACGATTCCTAACAGCGAATTCGCAGCACGGCGTGAACGCGTGCTGCGTTCGCTTGCGCGCGACGGAAACGCAATCGGACTTGTTCTTGCTGGTGATGCGGATCACTCTCTTTCAAAGGCTTGGCGACCAAATCCAAACTTCGAATATCTCACTGGTATCACCGACGAAGCCGGCGCAATACTGCTGCTCGATCCTGGTCATCCAGTGAAGGCGCGGCGCGCGCAACTCTATCTACGACCTTTGAACTCTGAACTCGAACGCTGGGATGGTTTTCGAGAGCCCGTCAGTGGGGCGCTGAAGTCTCGATATGGAATCGAGACAATCATGCGAACAAATTCATTTTCGCGCTTCTTGCTCGAAAGTGCCAAGCGCGCAAAGCGATTCGCGTGTCTTCATCCATTCTCCCCGCATACTGCGCCAGTTTCTGCTGATCTTGCCATCATCCGCGAAAGCACCGCACGGATTCCAGGTTCCACAATCGGCGATCAAACGCAACTGCTTCCATCTATGCGCGCCGTCAAGAGCGCTGCAGAAATTGCGTGCGTGCAACGCGCTTGCGATATCACCGCAGTCGGATTTGCGGCTGCATTGCTTGCCGCAAAGCCAGGACGAACCGAATTCGATGTTCAAGAAGCAGTCGAACACGCATACAAATCTGCAGGAGCACGGGCGACGGCATACAACACAATTTCTGGGACTGGCTTCAATGCGACCGTCTTGCATTACCACGCAAACTCCAAACCCATTCAAGCGGGCGAACTTCTGGTCTTGGATTCTGGCGCCAGCTTCGGTGGGTATGCGGCAGATGTCACTCGAACATTTGCGGTCTCTGGAACATTCACTCCAAGACAGAAATTGGTTTATGACACGGTGCTCAAGTCGCAACTCGCTTCGATTCGTGCCTGCAGACCTGGCGCCAAGATGTCAGAGGTTGATGCGGCGGCACGGAAGGTGATCGCTTCAGCAGGATTCGGCGACAACTTCATCCATGGCATCGGACATCATCTTGGGCTAGAAGTTCACGATGCAGATCCCGCAACGGCGCTCGAGCCTGGCATGATCGTGACTATCGAATCTGGTATATATATCCCAGAAGAATCGCTGGGAGTTCGCATCGAAGATGACATCCTCATTACGAACGGCGCGCCGAAAGTCTTAACGGCTGCTATCCCAAAATAGGCTAGAAGTCAGCCGATTTCTGCGATTCAATACGTGATGGGATTCATCCGGTGATACGTCAGCAATGCTGCTGAATAAACCACTGGAAATGACGAAACAGTCAGCGCAAACCACACGAGAAATTTTCCCACCTTGAAACTATCTCGCGATATCCACTCGCAGGCCACGATGACAAACAGCAACAAACTGAACTTGAATCCAATTGCGCCCCAGAGTCCACAGGAATCGAGGACCAATTTTGCAATAGGATTTACTTCCTCTCCATTATGGCGCTCGAGGATGTACCAAGTCAGCATGACATCCATACCTGCGAGGAAAACGAGCCAAACATATTCATCTTGAAATCGCAGCGGCGGGAAGGAAAAAAAGCGCGGCCGTGAACGACCCTTCGCCCCAATCCCTTCGCCTTTTCCTCTAAGCGAATCGTTTGGGCTTGATGGATTCGGTTGAGGCATTGGCTGAATGATAAGGATGCGTTCGAAACACCGCTGCAACGCCACGCGCAGTTAGATCACCGAGTCATGCGTTGACAAATTATGTGCAGGTGCAGTGTTCAACTGCACAAGCTTTTGACCTTGCAGATTCTTCGCCGCCTCAGGATCTACATAATCGCTGTGGCAGGATGCCTTCGCTTCATCAGCACCAACGGCTGCCTTTGTCTTGGATGCAAGCCGATGAATCTCATCTGGTGACAACACGCCGCGCTTGGCAAGAATGTCCTGCTGCTCTTGCGTCAATGCGGCGCTGCGCGCAGGCTTTCCGCGCTGATATTCCTCTTCTTTACCACTCGCGAATTCCTGAATTTCTTTGCTGATTCGAACGCTGCACCAATCGTGTCCGCACATTGCGCAGAAATCCGTATCGACATCAAGATCCTCGTCGTGATATGCACGCGCCACATCTGGATCAAACGACAACTCGAAATGCTTCTCCCAATTCAACGCCGCACGCGCCTTCGTCAATTCATCATCGCGGTCGCGCGTTCCAGGAATTCCTAGCGCAACATCCGCCGCGTGCGCTGCGATCTTGTACGCGATACACCCCTGCTTCACATCATCTTTCTTTGGTAGTCCCAAGTGCTCCTTCGGCGTGACATAACACAACATGCTTGCGCCGTGATAACCCGCCGCAGTTGCACCGATGCAACTTGTGATGTGGTCGTATCCAGGAAAAATATCCGTAACGAGTGGACCAAGCACATAAAAAGGTGCGCCGTGACAAAGAGTGCGCTGCAATTTCATGTTGTATTCAATCTGATCGAACGGAACATGACCTGGTCCTTCGACCATCACCTGAACACCTTTTCGCCAAGCGCGTTCGGTCAATTCGCCGATCGTTTCCAACTCTGCCAACTGTGCGCGGTCGGTTGCATCGGCTAAACCACCGGGACGCAGACCATCGCCAATTGAAAATGTCACGTCGTATTCACGCATCACATCGCAGATTCTTTCCCATCCCGTGTACATCAGATTCTGACGGTCGTTCACCAACATCCACTTCGCAAGCAGACTTCCACCGCGGCTGACAATTCCAATCAAACGCTTGCGAATCAGCGGCAAATGCTCCTTCAAAACTCCTGCGTGAATCGTGAAATAATCAACACCCTGTTTCGCCTGATGCGCGAGTGTCTCCATCACGATCGCTTCATCAAGTTCCTCAAGTTTTTTCCCAATGATCATTGAATAGATCGGCACCGTACCAATCGGCACAGAACTATTACGAATGATCGCCTCGCGGCACGCATCCAAATCTCCGCCAGTTGAAAGATCCATGACCGTGTCGGCTCCCCAGCGTTCTGCCCATTTCAATTTTTCAACTTCCTCATCAGTGCCAGAACTGACCGGACTCGCGCCCATATTTGCGTTGATCTTGGTCTTCGATGCGCGACCGATCGCCATCGGATCCAGCTTGTATCCCAAGTGAACTCGATTCGCTGGAATCACCATTCGTCCAGCGGCGATTTCGTCTCGAACTTGCAGCGCAGTCAGGTGACCTTCGCGTTCTGCGACGCGAACCATTTCTGGCGTGACAATTCCAAGGCGCGCACTTTCCAATTGCGTGATCGCGACGAATCCACGTGGCGCAACCGCGCGAATGAACGCTCCAATCGCAACGCAGGAATGACCAGCGCAACCCATTGCATGCGATGCGACCGCTTCGATCGACCACCCTTCAGGCAAAAAATCCCACGCGGTCAATGCGCTCGGCGCGGGCATTCCAGGCGTATCAGGGGAACTGAATGAGAGAGGCCCGCCGATTTGAGCGGCATTGGCAAAGCTTCCTGGGGAAGTGCCTGCAGCCGTGGTCGATGGGTTTGCGGCTCCGCGCAAAGGCGCGGCGTGCATTACTTGATTTGGTGAAATTGCGCTCATATTCGTTCCTCAAAAAAGGGTACTCAAAAAAACCGAAAATTCAAATTCACGAAGGAATGCGCCCCAAAAACAGGCGAGCGCTTCCCTACGCCGGTATGAGCCGGATCAGGTTCGACGGGTTCTTCTCAGTTCACCAGCAAGGTGAACGCCCCGAGCGACAGTCAAACAGTATAGACGCCGTAGAGAGTGAAAATCTGATAAGGTAAACATCGATGCAAAATTTTTTGCGTTGCTTTTTCTTGGCAGATTCAGATTTCGGGTCGTGTCTAATCTTCTGCATTTGAATTTGAAATTCTTTTGAATGAATCCGGGGCTTTCTAGGATTCAAGCTCGCTCGCAGTAAGGAAAAACTTGCGAGGCTCCTTGAATGCTAAAAACTACTTTTCAATATAGACCTGAGGTTGTTCGGACTGCCACAGAAATCGATTCCAAACTGATCAAGGTTCTACAAGAAGACGGCAGAGCAATCGGCCGCATCTTTGCACAGCAGACTGGACTCTCCGAAGCAACCATCTCCCGCAGACTGGCGGTCTTGAACGATTTGGCTCTGGTCAGAGTGCGTGGATATGTTGATTTACAAGATTCGGGTTGCAACGCAGCAGCCATCATTCGAATTTCAACAACAGGGATTCCAAATTCATTTGCCAGCGCATTAGCACTCCGCCCCTGTTTTTATCGCGTTGCAACAGTCGTTGGCAAAAGCGAAGTCATTGCGTTGATTGCTTGCTCAACTCCCACAAGACTGCTTGATGAAATCGATTCTGTGCTTACCGCGCATCACGATGCCAAAATCGAAGAAGCCTCAGAAATATTGCGTATTGTTCCTCCACTTGAAGCCCGGGCGAAAAAGAGTCGCCAAACACAAGAAATTCTTGAGAAAACGAATACAGCGCGACGATGCCGAATCAATTCAAGCATCATTCATGCGCTTCAGAAAGATTACCGAATATCCGTCGTTGAACTTGCCAATGCAGCAAAAATATCTTCTCCTGCGGCATCAGCAAAGCTTCAAGAGATCATCGATCAAGAAGTCGTTCGACCGCTTGTTGTGATCGACCCGCATTTCCTTGCGCGAACGATTTCCGTTCAATTGCGCATTTCGGTTCGTCGAAACATCAATGATTTTGCGCAAATGATCGCAGAGACTTACAATTCAGATTGGGTGTATATCTGCCTGCAAAACGAACAGATTCTGATGGATTTATCTGTGCCTGACGAAGTCGATTTGCTTCGCAGGCAACAGGAAATTAAAAAGATGGCTGGCGTACTGAGCGTTACATGCAGCATTTTTTCTTCAGTCTTTAAGCATAATTTTGACTGGAACGGTGACGAACAATCGTCTCCTGCTTCATGACTCTCTAGCCATTCTTGACTTCTATATCCATCGCACGCCAGAGATGCACTGCGCTCATCGCGATACGCCTGACCTACTGTGGACTGCGGATCACTCAGCGAGTCCAAGCGCCGATCATCATTCCAAGATCAATTCCACCAATCTTCCCATCATGGTCGAAGTCAATAAATGGCGCATCAGCGCTTCCCCACATCATCAGCAGCAATCCAAAATCTGGACCGCCGACAACACCATCGTCGGTCAAATCGAATTGAGGACTGACCCGATCACCTTGCGAGTCAATCTCCGATCCTGCTCCCAGAGCGATGGAACCTTTGGCAAAGACGCCAGACAAGAGCAAGTGCGCTGTGCCGCCAGGAGGGAGAATCGTTGGTAAATCAACAGATTGATCCGTGAATCCCGGAGCAGCAGGCAATGGGAATTCATCCATGAAGTTGAATGATGCAGTCATCGTCATTTCGTTTGGACCAGAGAAGACGCATTCACCCTGAATTGGAATGATTGCAGGAATATCGATCGCTCGCAGCGGAATCTGAAAGAAGTCCGCGGTGATTGTCAATGTGACGGGAATGGCCGCAGTGAAAGTGCGAACACCACCACCAAGCGAAGTCATGATGATTGGCGCTGGGCCATTCTGCACCATAGTCATCTGAGAAATCCCGCCACCACCCAGAGGAATCGGCAGCGAAAATCCACCAGGATAAATCGCGGTTGGATTTTGCGTGTGGAATGTGCTGTACTGAAGAACAACCCCCACATCGATGTCCCCTGCGTTACCACCAAGAAGATCCGATGAGTAATCGCTGATGTATCCACCAAGGCCTGCAATCGAATGCAAGACAAACGAACCAGTTGGATTCGTATCGATGACAAGTTCGCCACCAGCTGTTGCGGAATAGTTGATTGGATTATTTCCGCTGCCGCCAAAAAATCCTGGGATGGTTTTCGTGCCAGTTGGATTTGTCTTGACAACATAATTCCCTTTCAGGGTTCCACTGAAAGGAAGTTCGATCCCTACGCTCAAAGTGAGTGCAGATGACCCCGAAATCGGCATCTCATAATTCTGCGCAAATGCAGAAAGCGAGACAACCAAGAATGTTCCAGTCACGACCAATAGAGACAGACAATTTTTCATAATTAAAATCCTTCGATGTGAATGCCCCAACCCTGAACCCCAACCCTAGACCCCAACCCAATACCTCAATTTATCACAGTCAATTCAAATAGCAAAATAACTTTGCGATTTTTAAAAAAACCGGCAAATGCGCTAAGACGCATTCGCCGGTTATGGTTTCTGAGATCGACCAACAAACCCTGCCAACACGCCCTATTGGGGGCTGGCGCGGGATTTCACTTCGCCGCAGGTGCTGCTGCCGATGCCGCTGCCTTCGCAGCCTCTTCTGGAGTCGCAGCGATATAAAGCGTCGACTTGTCGATCGACATCACATATTGGCGATTGAGATTGAATGCGTACGACTTTGTCGCAACAGCATTCGCATCATTCAGCTGCTTCAAGAGAAGATCGAACTGACCTTGAAGATAATTCTTCTGGCTTTCATCCGGAGCAGAATCCAATTGACCCTTCAATGTGGCCGCCTGTTGGCGCATCTGCTGAAGATTCTGAACGGTGGTCTGGAAAGATTGGTTTGCCTGTGCATCGCTCAGGGTGCAGACCTTGATCGTCTTTGCAGCATCACTGCCATCGGTTGGCTTTGGCTGCTTGGCGATTTCTTCTGGCGTGAGAACGATGAAGATCTCGCTCTTCTCTGGGATGCGAACATAATTGCGAAGGATGGAATATCCATAAGTCTTCA